>CALIEP010000222.1 GCA_938022345.1 uncultured Actinomyces sp. | reverse complement strand
ACGGTGCAGGGAGTCTTGTCGGTGATATTCGTTTTCGCCAGCTCGGGGGCTGTCGTGTCGACCTCGCCGTCGATGATTGCGATAGTGACCCCTTTACCCCTCAAGCCCATGTTGCGGGCTTCGTTCAGATGGTAGTAGTCAAAATACGACTGATCAGCTGCTGTGATCGGGTCGGCGGCGTGTGCGGCGCCGGTCGGCAGTGCGGTGGCACTCATGGCGAGCGCCAGAGTCGAGGCCGCGGCGCCAAGCAGGCGTGCTGTGCTGTTCATGCGTGTCACCATTGGCGGGGATCCCATCCGTCGTTCTTGCGTGGTGCGGGCGAAAGGTCCTTGTCGGAACCGTAGGTCTGCGACACGAGGTTCACGTAGCCCTCGGGTAGATCGACCTCATCGTCCCTCAAAACGAAACGTGATCAGCGTACGACTGGGTATTCAAGAAAACAAATCATACGGTGGCGTCGAGTCACACGCCCGACGCTCGCTCCTGGAGGTAGGTGAGTAGCGTGATCGCATTGTTTGGACAGGAGTTCATTCCCATTGTCGCACTTGGGGGACAGGTTAAAGGAGCCCGCCCGCCCGCAGTGTGCGGACGAGTGGGGACTCTATGCGGCCTCGGAAATCAGGCGCGGTGCTTTCGTGCTGTGAAAGTGGCTGCGCCAGCGGTTGCGACTAAGGTCGCCGCGATGAGTACTTCTGATCTAAAACCGGTCTTAGCCAGCTCCGAGCGCTTTGGTGAATGAATCGTCGGCTCTGTAGGGGTAGGCGTGGTGGGGCCTGCGATTTTAGTAGCCTGCGTCGACTGCTGAGCAAGGATGGGCGTTGCTGCTACAAAAAGTAGTGCGATCGCTGCACGAGTCAGTTTGATTCGCATTGAAGCTCTCCAGCTTTCTACCAAAATGATCAGGCGTAGTGCCTAAGGTAACTAACTGGATTCAATTTTATATCGAGCCTGATGAGCGTCCAAATGTGGGGGTCAGAGGGCTAGGGGAATCGGAAGGAAAATTTCGATAAATAACACGGGTCGCAGGTTGAGGCCCGTGCCGTGTAGACTATTCTCGGATCCTCCGCGTGACGGTATCATCCGAACCTCCCCAGGGCAGGAATGCAGCAAGGATAAGGGTGCGCTGCCGGGTATGCGGGGGATTCTTTTATATCTGCATCACTACCGCTGGCCTGGCGACAACGAAGTGACTCAGACAGTGTTCAGTGGGAAACTGCTTGGGCCTCTACTTTTATGATTTTCGCTGTGTTCTTGCGGCTTGTGGTGAAAACAGGACGCAAATGAGCGCGTGGGGCCGTAAAGTTCAAGTGTGACGACAGCTCTTTATCGCCGGTACAGGCCCGATACCTTCGAACAGGTCATCGGCCAGGAACACGTGACCAAACCCCTTCAGGCAGCACTGCGTGCCCACAGGGTGAATCATGCGTACTTATTCTCTGGTCCGCGCGGGTGTGGAAAGACGACCTCTGCGCGTATTTTGGCGCGTTGCCTGAACTGTGCTGAAGGTCCAACGGATACACCTTGCGGTCAGTGTGAGTCCTGTCGTGAACTGGCAACCGGTGGCCCGGGATCACTCGACGTTGTTGAAATTGACGCCGCCTCGCACGGTGGTGTGGATGACGCGCGTGACCTACGTGAGCGCGCCACTTTTGCGCCGGTGCGTGACCGCTACAAGGTCTTCATCATCGACGAAGCCCACATGGTCAGCCCCCAAGGCTTCAATGCCCTGCTTAAGCTCGTTGAAGAACCGCCCGAGCACGTAAAGTTCATCTTTGCGACGACAGAACCTGAGCGCGTCATTGGAACCATCCGTTCCCGTACGCATCACTATCCTTTCCGCTTGGTTCCACCGGATATTTTGGAGCCCTACCTGCAGACTCTGTGCGATGAGGAGCATATTCGCGTCGGTGAAGGTGTCCTTCCTCTGGTCATCCGCGCCGGTGGCGGTTCTGTGCGTGACTCTCTGTCGGTCTTGGACCAGTTGATGGCCGGTGCAATCGATGGAGAGATCGCATATAAGACCGCTGTTGCTCTCCTTGGCTACACGGATACTGCGCTTTTGGATGAGACTGTCGATGCTCTTGCAGGGGGCGACGGCGGTGCTGCGTATCGTGTGATCGAAAAAATGGTGTCTTCGGGTCATGATCCGCGTCGTTTTGTCGAAGATTTCTTGCAGCGCTTGCGCGATCTGTTGATTATTGCCGTCGCGGGTGACGGCGCCAACGATGTGTTGGTGGGTACGCCTCACGATCAGTTTGAACGTATGAGTGTTCAGGCAAAGAACTGGGGCACGCAGGCCTTGTCGCGCGCTGCTGACCTCACTGACGAGGCCCTTCGCTCCATGACTGGCGCGACCTCACCTAGGCTGCAGCTTGAGTTGCTCATCGGCCGAATCTTGGTGCCCGGTGGGGGCGTTGATGCCACTGCTGGTGCCTATGGAGTAGCACCTGCAGCGGTCGCTGGCGGGATGGCGGGTACCCCGGGACCGCTCTCTGGTGGAGTCGGCTTGGTTGGGGGCGGTGCCCCTGCCGAGGCCTCGGCTGGCTCGGGTTCATTTGGTGCTCGTCAGGCGCGTGAGGCTCTTGCACGCAAGAAAGCCCAGAAGAGCGGAGACCACCAGGGTGCCTCGGTGGCACCAGAAGCTTTCGCCGATAGTCGCATTGATTCACCGCGACAGGCAGAACACGCACCCCAGTCTCAGCCCTCATCTGGC
>CALIEP010000221.1 GCA_938022345.1 uncultured Actinomyces sp. | reverse complement strand
GGGAGCACCTAGGGCCGCGGCGACTATTAGGCCAGCGCGGCCTCGAAAGCCTTGTTGTCCTCTTCGGGGGTTCCCCACGAGGTACAGAAGCGCGCCAAGAGGCGACCATCAGGCAGGGTCTCCCAAATACCGTATTGCACCTTGCGCGAGAGACGCTCGTGTCCGGCCTGATCCAAAGCAACAAAGGTCAGGTTCGTCGGTGAGTCCATCGTGACGACATATCCAGCGCGGATCAGAGCCTCGCGGATTCGCTTAGTGGCGGCAACGCCGGGAGCACCCAAAGTCAGGTAGAGGTCATCCTCAAACAAGGCCTCGAACTGGACGCCCAAGAGACGCCCCTTCGCAAGCAGCGCACCGTGCTGCTTCATCTGCGTGACAAATTGGCGAATCGACCCACCGTCGGGGATGACGACAGCCTCACCGAAAAGGGTGCCACACTTGGTGCCGCCGATGTAGAACACGTCCGACAGACGCGCGATATCCGCGAGCGAGACGTCATTTGCCGGAGAAGCCAGGGAATACGCCAAACGGGCGCCATCGACGAAAAGCTTCAAGCCGCGCTCGCGACAAGCGGCGGAAATGTCCTCGAGTTCTTGAAGCGAGTACAGGGTCCCGTACTCGGTGGGCTGGGAAATGTAGACCAGCGCCGGGGCGATCATATGGTCACGCGCGCCGTCGCCTTCCCACGCATCGCACACACGAATGACGTTTGCGGCCGTGATCTTGCCTTCTTTCGCGGGAATGTCGAGGATCTTGTGACCGCCGCGTTCAACGATTCCGGCCTCGTGCATATTGATGTGTCCGGTGTGAGGCGCAATCACGCCCTGCCAGGGCAGGAGGATCGCATCAATGACAGTGGCGTTTGTTTGGGTTCCGCCGACGAGGAAGTGGACGTCCGCATTGGGCGCGTCGCAGGCCTTGCGGATCAGGTCGCGCGCACGCTCGCAGTGGTCGTCGGTACCGTAACCGCTTGTTTGCTCCATGTTGGTGGCGACCAGGGCATCGATGACCTCTTGACGCGCGCCTTCTTGATAGTCACTGGAGAAATTCGGGATTACAGCTGAATTCGTCATTGCACAATTATTGCACGCTTTTTACCTTAGGAATAACACGCCGAGCACATACCACACCTATCATGGTGAAAAGGTAATGACGCCACCAGACCGCTAAAGGACACTACTCATGCCACATGACAACAGTCCGCATCCCGCTTCGATCAACCGAGATTCCAAAGACTACTGGAACAAACGCGCGGCGACTTTTACCCGTTACGCGACCGAGGACTACGAACTCTGGCTCATGGACTTACTCTCCCCCGCGATGGGCGAGACGATCTTGGACATGGGCTGCGCGACGGGCACACTTGCGCTTCCCCTTGCGAGGGGCGGCCACCACGTCCACGCCTGCGACTTTGCCGAGGCCATGCTGACAATCCTCGATCAGCGCGCCGCCGCCGAGAATCTTCCTATTACCTCACATCTGCTTGCCTGGGATGAGGACTGGAGTCGGGCCGGTTTGGGAGAGAACAGCGTCGACTGCGCTTTCGCCTCACGCTCCCTGATGAGCGATCACACTCTCAGCCGCATCTCAAAGCTTGACGCCACAGCGAGAGTCAAAGCCGCAGTAGTCGTCCCGAATAGCCTTCCGCCATCGTCGGATCCCAGGCTCTTGACCTACCTGGGTCGCAAAGCAAAGCGGCCAAGCACCGTCCCCGAGGTCTTGCGCGCGCTGCGTTACCTCGGCCGTATTCCAGTCACTGCAACGACGAACACCTATCGGCCGATGCGCTTCAATTCCTTTGACGAGGCCAGGGCTGACCTGCGTCGTTTGGCACGCCCTGAGCCTTTCACTGCGCGTGAGCAACGTTTGTTCGATGCCTATGCACGCGATCATTTCATTGAGGTTCCAGCGGTGCAGCCTGCGAACGGTCTTTCTGACGATCACAGCGATTCGCCTCAGACACAGTGGGTTTTGAATTACCCGCTCCCCGTTGTCTGGACCTTCATTGGCTGGCGCACTGACGGAAGCGAGTGGGAGTAACAAGCGGGAATAAAGATTTCCCCGAAGACGTGCCTACCTTCGGGGAGACAAAACTCTCGGAAACTTACCTCATGATCTGCGCGACAAGCTCTTGCAGATCCGGAATGACAGTCTGGTCAAACCAGGGGTTCTTCTTCATCCAAATTTGGTTACGAGGCGATGGGTGCACGAGCGGGAAAAACTCGGGTAGGTAGTCGCGATAGTCCTTGACGACCTGCGTGAGAGACGCCGAAGATTTGAGCTGCAGATAGCGCTTTGTCGCGTAGGAGCCGACCAAGATAGTGAGCTTCAGATCGGGCATGAGCTCGAGCAGACGCGGGTGCCACTTATCCGCGAAGTCCTTACGCGGGGGCAGGTCACCGCTCTTCCCGGTTCCCGGGAAGTAGAAGTCCATGGGGACAATGGCTAGTTTCCCAGAGTTGTAGAAGGTATCGCGGTCAATTCCCATCCAATCGCGAAGGCTGTCGCCGCTGCGGTCGTTCCAGACAATTCCGCTTTCTTCAGCGACTCGGCCGGGAGCCTGACCAACGATCATGATCCGACACTCGGGGCCTGCGAAGAACAACGGATCGATCCCGCGCTTTGTGAATGAGACGTTTTCCGGATCCCTCCGAATTTCCTCTGCGATTGCTTTAAACCTCGGATCAGTAATCTCTGGAGTCATATTTTCACTCTAGACCCGTTTCTATTCGGTCGCGCGGCCTCAACGAAGCTTGGTTCATTCAACCAACGGTCGCTTCCACGTTCCCAAGATGTCAGTGTTGACAATCCCGATCGCACTCATCAAGGCCAGGGCGGTAACCGGGCCAACGAAGACGAAGCCTCGGCGTTTGAGCTCGAGCGAAAGGGCGCGGGATTCTTCCGTTTGGGCGGGCACTTCCTGTGCACACCTTGGCCGAGGTTGGTGGCTGGGTTTGTAGAGCCAGGCAAGCTCACCCAAGTGTCGCGGATAGTGTTGCCGAGGCCGTAGCAGGTGCGTAAGCGGTGCCTCCCCCACACACCCAGCGCGATGCGCGTCAGATTCGGCGGCTAGAGCACCGCGAAGCGCGATGACTGCCCGTGCGTTGGTGATGGCCGCGTCGATCTTCCGCTTATTCCGTACGATGCCCGCGTTCTGCATTAGACGCTCACGGTCTTGATCGGTGAAGGCGGCGACGGCCTCGGGAATAAAAGAAGCAAAAGCGCAGCGGAAGGCTTCGCGTTTCTTGAGGATCGTTGACCACGAGAGGCCGGATTGAAAGCTCTCAAGGACAAGGCGTTCGAAGACGCCCTGCTCGGAGGTGACCGGACTTCCCCACTCGGTGTCGTAGTAGTCGCGTAAGAGCGGGTCAGTCGCAGCCCAGGTAGGGCGGACAAGTCCGTCCTCGCAGGCGACGAG
>CALIEP010000220.1 GCA_938022345.1 uncultured Actinomyces sp. | reverse complement strand
CTGTTCCTGACCCAACGGTGTTGATTCCCAACGACCACCGCGACCTACCAGATCCTCTCGCGTAGCCGCGGCCTAGGCCTCGGCTATTCGCTAATACCGACGTGGATGGTGGGAATGTAGACCGGTATGGCCAGTGACGCAAGAAGCTCCTCAAGGCTACTGCGTAAAACCCCTAGATCTGCATACTGCATACCCTGATGCGCCTCACCCGGAAGACGAGAGGGAAGATAGCGCAAAACCTCGTACTGATCGCCTTCATAGTCCGTATACAATCCGGTTTCCACGAAGCCATTGCGCTGATAGAAGGCCAGTCGCCTTTCGCGCTGATGGAAATTAGAAGCATCGGTAGTCATTGGCTCGATTTCCAAAGCAATGGCAAAACCGGGGAAACGCTCCTTCAACTGGTCAAGAATTCGCGTTCCATATCCCCGCGAGCGAAGCGCGGGATTCGTCGCTAAGAACACGACAAAAAGCAAATCATCTGAGTGAATAGTAAAAGTCACTCCGCAAAAGCCTGAGGGCTCTTCCGGATCAAAATACGCAGTGAAATCAAAAGAACGGCGTAGTGCAAGCGCATTCATCACCCATTCAGGAATGAGTTCGGCGGGTGGAAAGGCCTCGGCAAGGAGGCGACGAACCTGCGGGTAGAAGTGGGAATGACGGCGGACGGGCAAAGTGATAAGAGGTGACTCGCTTGAACTCACCCTTCCATACTAAATTTCACCCGCATCGGCTGCCTCATGACAATTGTCATGTGAAACTTCGTAAAAACGACACTGTTGTCGATGTCCCTCACAGGCTTGACTTAAAGCATGAACACGGACACTCAAACCACGACCCCAGTGATCCTTGCGAAAGACCTGGTGAAGACCTACGGGAATGTGCACGCGCTCAAGGGCATGAACCTGCGCGTTGATTCCGGTGAAATCGTTGCTTTCCTTGGCCGAAATGGCGCTGGAAAAAGCACAACAATTGACATCATTCTTGGCCTTCAACAAGCAGATAGCGGAAGTGTTGAAGTTTTCGGCATGAGTGCCAAAGAAGCAATCCGCCGCGGCTTGATCGGTGTCGTTCTTCAATCGGGTTCGCTTCCTGGGGACTATAGCGTCGCAGAAATCCTCAAACTCTTCTCGCGCGTCTACAAGCGCACCGAGTCCATTGACCCCCTTGTCGAAGAAACCCACCTTCGACACCTTCTTAGCCGCAAAATCCGCAAGCTATCCGGTGGTGAGCAGAAACGCGTTCGCCTAGCAATGGCGCTAATTCCTGACCCAGAACTTATCATTCTCGACGAACCGACCGCCGGAATGGACGTCACCATGCGCAAGGAGTTCTGGGATCTCATGAGTACCCAGGCCTCGAAAGGCAAGACGATCCTTTTCGCCACCCACTACCTTGCCGAGGCGCAGGACTACGCTCAGCGTACGGTCATCGTCAATGCGGGCCGCGTGAGCGCCGACGCCCCCACCGAAGAAATCCGCCGAGCGCACTCGGCGACGCGCCTGGCCTTCTCTATCCCTGCTTCCTCTCTTGAGGGTGTGCGTGCAGGACTGGCCGCGCGTGCGGCTGAGCTTGGGACAGTGTGGGAGCTTTCCGATATTGCCGAGGTTGATTCCCCCGATTCCGCCTCCGCTTCCTTAGGCGAAGAGGACTTGGCTACCGATCATTGGCTACGCGTGGAGTTCCACACGACCTTCTCTGACGAGGCGGCTCGACACATTGTCGCTATTCCCCAGGCATGCGAATTCGAGGTTGTTTTCTCGAGCCTCGAGGATATTTTCGCCGAGCTCACGCAGTAGAACGCAGGGCACGAAGTCCTGTCTTTCACTTTGGCCACCTCGCACCTCTTCTCTAAGGATTCACAATGACGACTCACACTCACGCAGCAACAAACCCCTGGATCAGCCGCCGGGCACTGAGTTCCTGGCAGGGATTTGGGCTTCTCACCTGGAAGTCATTCCTGAAGCTGGTTCTCAATCCCGCTATGTTCGCTTTCGCGCTGATCCTTCCGATCTTCATGTACATGATGTTTGGGGCAGGACAGGAGTACTCGAAAGAGTGGGCGATCAATGCAAATATTGGCGCAACGGTTTTGGTGTCAATGACCCTGTACGGCGTAATGATCTCTGCCGCATCGGCTGCAACCGTTGTCGCACTTGAGCGAATCTCTGGAATCTCCAGGCTTTTTGCGCTGTCCCCCGTGGGTTCGGGTGCCTTCATCTTTTCCCGTTTGATCGCGGCGATTTCCATGAGCGCCCTGGTGATTGTCAGTACCTATACCTTCGGATACGCGACCGGAGCACGAATGAGACCCGAGGCCTGGGTTGAAAGTGGGCTCATCACCTTGGCTGCGTCGGTGATTTCCGCGGCCCTTGGTCTGGCGCTGGCCTTCCTCATGCGCTCAGACACTGCCTTCGCGGTGATTAGTGGTGTCGTTGTCTTGGGTGCTTTCCTTGCGGGAATGTTCATTCCGATCAGCTCCATGGGGTCGATTTTTAAGACGCTCGCGCCCTATAGCCCCTTCTACGGACTCTTCAACCTCTCTCAGCTGCCCCTGTACGGTTTCGATTATTTCGAATGGAAATGGGTGATTTCCACGGTCGCGTGGTTTGTTCCCATGGCACTGCTTGCGATCTGGGCACAGCGCAGGGACACTGATCGCTAAGACGCCTGACGCAATCGGGCGCGCTCTCGCACTACTTTCATCGCCAATGACTGGGGAAGGACAGGAATGAGCACCAAAACTCAGGGGACAGATACCTCGTGGTCACAGCGCCACCCGCGCTTGTCCGCGGTGTTGTGGGCGCTGCCCTACCTGGTGTTCTTGGCCTTTCCCTTGGGGATGATTCCTTCCGTTGAATCCCCCAGGATGATCGCGCTGATCCTCACTCTGACCTTTGGGGTTGCTGCTGCTGATATTGCAATTTACATCGTCAATCCAACCCCTGAATGGGGAGCGCACATCACCAAGAAAATGTGGATCTCGCACGGGATCCTGCTGGCCCTGGTGATTGCACTGGGACTCGTTTTGGTTGTCGCCGGCGCATCGCGAGTCACCTCGGCCCTTTTCATCACCTACTCGATTGCAGGCTGGAACCTTCAGGCCCCCAGGAAATATGTGGTTCCTGGCCTCTTGGCACTTGTCGGCTGGGAAGTCATTGCCATCTTGTTGCCCATTGGCAGTATCGACGTGCTGGCCTTGAGCTACGCGATCATCGCGCTGCTGATGGTTTTGGGATTAACCCTGGCCGTGCGCCGCAGTTTCGATAATCGCCACTCAGAGCAACAACGTCAACGCCAAGCAATCAGTCTGGTTCGCGAGCGCGAGCGCCTGCGTTTTGCCGGCGATCTTCACGACATATTGGGGCACTCGCTGACGGTCATCACCATGAAGAATGAGCTCGCCCAGCGCTTGCTTTCCGTGGGAAAGATTGCCGAGGCCAGTGAGCAGATTGCGCAGACCCTGGAGTTATCCCGCCAGGCAAAAGAAGATCTGCGCGGGATCATCGCCGCTTCGCGAAGCCTGTCCGCCGAGGAAGAGGTCGAGTCGGCCCGTGAACTATGCGAGCAAGCGGGAATCGAATTTATCGCTGACATTCAGGGCGAAATCCCACCCGGCCCCAGGGCAACTTTGGCCGCACATGTCATCCGAGAGGGGACTGCCAACGCGATTACCCACGCTCGTCCCTCCACAATCAGTGTCCGCCTGACTCCTGATGAGGTCCTGGTGGAAAACGACGGGTATTCACGCAGCTATTCGGAGGCCTCGGCAGGGGGAGGAGCCGGATTGGAAGGACTGCGTGAGCGGGCGGCCTCGGAAGGGGAGATGACGTGGGGGAGCCAGGGGAATACGTGGACACTGCGCCTGACTTTCCGCGGGGCATCCTCCTAAGAGGAAGATAGAATTGGCGAGTCAAGTACTGGCGCGCAAAAGGAATGCCAATGATTCACGTGATTGTGGCCGATGATCAGGCCTTGATTCGTGGTGCCTTGAGCGTGCTTATTGACTTGGAAGACGATATGCGCGTCGTTGCTCAGGCCGCTGATGGTCGCGAGGCCATTGCCGCAGTCGAGGCATATACCGCTGAGAATTCCCGTGGTGACCAGGCTTCGAAAGCCGCCTCGACACTGGTCGTCATTATGGATGTTGAAATGCCCGTGATGGATGGAATCAGTGCAGCCGCGGCCTTGAAAGAGCGCGGGGCGAATGCACGAGTCCTCATGGTGACGACCTTCGGGCGCCCCGGGTACGTCCAGCGCGCATTGGACGCGGGAGCCGTTTGATTCATTGTCAAAGACGCACCGGCCGAGCAGCTCCTAGAAGCAATCCGACGAACTTCCCAAGGACTGCGCACGGTCGATCCTGCGCTCGCGGTCGATGCGCTCACCAAAGGTCAAAGCCCGCTCAGCGCGCGCGAAGTTGAAGTTTTGCGCGCTTTTGAAAGCGGGGGGACCGTGGAGGATGTCGCCTCGGAGCTCATGTTGTCGGCGGGGACGGTGCGCAACTACGTGAGCTCAGCGATGGAGAAGACCCACGCGCGAACGAGAGCTGAAGCACTCAAGGTAGCAACAGAAAACGGGTGGTTGTAAACTGAGATTCCATGGTAAACAGCTATGGACGTCGCCAAGAGACGCAGGAAAACGTTACTCGCCACATCTTCATCACCGGAGGTGTGGTTTCTTCTTTAGGTAAGGGTTTGACGGCCTCTTCGCTGGGGCGTCTGCTGCGTTCGCGCGGTTTGAGCGTCGCCATGCAAAAGCTTGACCCCTATATCAACGTCGATCCCGGGACGATGAACCCCTTCCAACACGGTGAGGTTTTTGTCACTGAAGATGGCGCGGAAACCGACCTTGATATCGGCCACTACGAGCGTTTCTTGGACGTGAACCTCTCCGGCGCGGCGAACGCGACGACCGGCCAGGTGTACTCCACGGTTATTGCAAAGGAACGCCGCGGTGAATACCTGGGCGATACCGTCCAGGTCATCCCTCACATCACCGATGAAATCAAGCGCGTCATGCGTGCCCAGGCTGTGCCCGACGCCGAAGGCAATGCCCCCGATGTCATCATCACCGAAATCGGTGGCACGGTAGGCGATATCGAATCACAGCCCTTCTTGGAGGCTGCGCGTCAGGTGCGCGCCGACCTGGGCCGCGACAATGTTGCCTTTGTGCACGTCGCACTAATCCCCTTCCTTCCCGCTGCCGGTGAGCTCAAGACCAAGCCGACCCAGCACTCTGTGGCCGCGCTGCGCTCTATCGGTATTCAGCCCGATGCGCTGGTGCTGCGTACGGATCGCCCGCTGCCCGAGGGAATTAAGGGCAAGGTTGCACTCATGTGCGACGTCGACCGGGATGCTGTCATCGAATGTAAGGATGCGGCCTCGATCTATGAGGTTCCCCCGACGCTGCATCGCGAGGGCTTGGATGCCTTCCTTGTTCAGCGTCTTGGCCTGACTTTCCGCGACGTGGACTGGAGCGAGTGGAACGAGCTGCTTGAGCGCGTTGAATCGCCGAAGTACCGCGTTGAGGTTGCGTTGGTTGGTAAGTACATTGACCTGCACGACGCTTACCTTTCTGTTTCCGAGGCCGTGAAGCACGGTGGCTTTGCAAATAACGCTCGCGTTGACCTGCGTTGGGTTGCCTCCGATACCTGTGAAACCCCCGAGGGTGCACAAAAGGCTCTGGGTGGCGTTGATGCGATCATCGTCCCCGGCGGTTTTGGTATCCGAGGCATTGAAGGCAAGTTGGGTGCGCTGCGTTGGGCACGCGAGCACAAGATCCCGACCTTGGGATTGTGCTTGGGCTTGCAGTGCATGGTGATCGAGGCCGCGCGTGACCTGCTTGGCTTGGCTGGAGCTTCCTCGACGGAAATGGATCCCGAGACCCCGGATCCGGTTGTTCACACCATGGATTCGCAGGTCGACATTGTTGAGGGCGATGGCGATCTGGGCGGAACCATGCGATTGGGCGCATACCCCGCGGTCCTTCAAGAAGGTTCTATTGTTGCCGAGGCCTATGGGAAGACCCAGATTTCAGAGCGCCACCGTCACCGTTTTGAAGTGAACAATGATTACCGCGATCAGCTGGAATCGGTTGGTCTGCACATCTCGGGTACATCACCCGATGGAAACCTGGTCGAGTTTGTCGAACTGGATCGTTCCTTGCACCCCTACTATGTGGCAACTCAGGCGCACCCCGAGTTCAAGTCGCGTCCGACGAAGGCTCACCCGCTATTCGCGGGCCTGGTTCGCGCCGCACTCGCGCGTCACGCAGAGAACTACGCTGCGCGCGGTGGGCGTAAGTAAGGGGTGTAGGGTCTGAGGGCTTTAGCTCCGTCATTCCTGGTTTAGCTCACAGATTCCTGGCCTATGAACGCTCATATGTCAGGACTCGACGAGCTAAACCAGGATGTGGGGCGGGGTGGGGAGGTGAGGGGCGGAAGTCAGCTTTCTCTTCCTTCACCAACAACCGTATTTCCGGGCACGAAGATCGGATCAAGCAGGGTCAATCCGTGCACGGGACGTCGGATCTTGGCCTCGGATTCCGCTGCCGTCGCAGCTTCGGCGGCTACAGCTTCCGCGGCGGCTTCCTTCCGGGGCTCGCCATCAATTTGGGCGACCAACATTTCAACCGCACGCCTCAATAGTTAGTCG
>CALIEP010000219.1 GCA_938022345.1 uncultured Actinomyces sp. | reverse complement strand
CTCATCGCAGGAGGCCTAGATGCCTCAACCCACACTCAACTCTGAAGAGCCGCTTTATGCGTTGTGGGGTGCAGACATCCGTCTGCACCCCACATTTTCTCTACACGTAGCTTTTATTCAAATAACCGCGATACCTGGGAAATATCGACTTTCCCAGTTGTCGTTTGGGGGAGCACATCAACCCAAACAATACTGCGAGGATGCTGCCAAGGCGCCAAGGCCTCGTTGAGCTCTTCACGTAATTCGCGCAATGACGGGCGGTGATGAGAAGCGGGGATTAAGGCTGCTGCAACGATCTGTCCCCAGATTTCATTCTTCAATCCGAGCACGCAGCAGTCAGCAACTGATTCAAGAGTGCGAAGAGCTTCTTCGACGCGAATAGGGGAGACGAGCTCACCGCCGGTGTTAATAACTCGTGATGCGCGGCCAAGGATGTGGAGGCACATGTCTGAATCAAAAACACCAATATCTGAGGTTGAAAACCACTCATCTGGGTGGCGTGGCTCGTCACCCCAGTAGCATGCTGCCACCCCGGTACCTCGCACTTCAATAGAGCCGCTGTGCCCGGCCTCGTCAATGGGGTTTCCTTGCGGATCAACCAGACGCAACTCAATGTACGGGAAGGGATAGCCGATGGCTCCGGGATGACGCTGCCAGGCCTCGGGGCTAAGAAAAGTTCCAGCTCCGCCAAGCTCTGTCATCCCCCAAACATGAATAGGGGAAAGCGCGGCCTCGCGCATCTTCGAATACAATGATTCGCCCATTGCATCGCCACCTACCAAAGGGTGTGTCCATGAGCTTAAATCCACGTTATTTTCATAAGCTGCGTTCAGCAGCATGTGGCACATAGCGGGTACGACAAACATGATCGAAATCCGCCACTTTTCAATACCTCGTACCACTAAGAGAGGCTGGAAAGAGGAAAAAACAACTACGGTTCCACCGTGAGTGAAGATATCCATTGAGGTTCCGTTGAAACCCCCGATATGTGACAGCGGTGCGACGACTCCGCAGATCGCAGATCCTGGGGAGTACTCGAAACCATCCCTAAAGCACTGAGATGCCCACCATAGATTTGCGTGGCTGAGCTGAGCGGCGCGTATTTTCCCTGAGGTGCCGGACGTGAAAACCAAAGCGGCAGTCTGCTCGTAGCATGTCAAAGGCTCCCACGTGGCGGGGCTTTGATTTACGGCCTGCAATGCGCGTTCTTCAATGAGGGAGAGAGGAAGCGCCGAAACGCCATCAACGGGATGCCCATCGGCGCTGATGATCAGTGCGGGGGATACGAGCTCGTAAATTTCTTGCCGTTGCTTGTCGTGAAGCAACGGTGAGAGGGGAACAGTGACCGCATGGATCCACGATGCTGCTGCGTGAACAATGA
>CALIEP010000218.1 GCA_938022345.1 uncultured Actinomyces sp. | reverse complement strand
ACCAAGACCCGGGAGGTCTTACCGGTGCCGTGCGGCAGGGAAACGGTGCCTCGGACCATCTGATCGGCCTTACGGGGATCAACACCCAGTCGCATAACAACCTCAACGGTTGAATCGAACTTGGTGACCGAGGTTTCCTTGGCCAAACGCATTGCGGCCAGGGGGCTGTACAGTTCGCCAGCGTGGATCTTCTCCGCCGCTGCGCGGTAGCTCTTAGAGCGCTTCGTCATTCTGCTTCTTCTCCTTGCAGGTGTGGGTGTCGGGCAGCGCCTGCCCTACCACGGAAATTAAAGGGTCAGTCCTGAACAGTGATGCCCATGGAACGTGCGGTGCCCGCGACGATCTTGGATGCAGCATCAATGTCGTTGGCGTTGAGGTCAACCATCTTGGCCTGGGCGATTTCGCGCACCTGGTCCATGGTGATCGATCCAACCTTGGCGGTGTTCGGGGTGCCCGAACCCTTTGCAACACCTGCAGCCTTCTTGATCATCTCGGAGGCCGGAGGGGTCTTCAGAACGAAGGTGAAGGAACGATCTTCGTAAACGGTGATTTCAACCGGGACGATCGAACCGCGCTGCGACTCAGTTGCAGCGTTGTATGCCTTCGTGAATTCAACGATGTTAACGCCGTGCTGGCCCAGTGCAGGACCAACTGGCGGAGCAGGGGTCGCGGCGCCTGCAGCAATCTGCAGCTTGATGAGGCCGGTGACCTTCTTCTTCTTCGGTGCCATATTTCGGGTCTTTCTATTTCTTACTCAGCCGCGGAGACTACCGCGGCATACGTCCACGTGGGATCTGCAGGAAGAGCAACCTGCAGACAAAGTCCACCTAAACGCACGAATCTACATGATAACGCGATGTGGGTGACTCCCCAAGTCTAGGTGCTGCAGCTCACGCCGATCGAGAGATCAGCTGGCATTCACTGCATCAGCAGAAAGGGAGCACCCACGTGCGTTTCAGTGAATTTACTCTTCGATCTTTTCGACCTGATCGAAGGTGAGTTCCATGGGGGTCTCACGTTCGAAGATGGTCAGCAAGACCTTCAGGCGCTGAGTTTCAGGCATGATCTCGGAGATCACTGCGCTCATGGTGGCGAATGCACCATCGGTGACGGTGACGACCTCGCCAACCTCGAACTGAGTGTGAACTTCCTGAACGGGAGCAGGAGTGCTCTTTTCCTCAGCCGCAGCAGCCTCGAGTACGTTCGGGGTCAGCAGCATAACGACCTCGTCGATCGAGAGCGGCACGGGATTATGCTGATCACCAACGAAGCCGGTAACCGCGGGAGTTTCCTTCACAACACGGTAGGAATCTTCGTTGAAGTCCATGCAGACGATGACGTATCCGGGGATGCGCACGCGACGAACACGCTTCTTCACATTGCCGCGGTACTCCATGACGTACTCATCGGGAACCTCAACCTGGAAGATCGACTCTTCCATGTTCTGACTGGTGATGCGCTGCTCAAGGTTTGCCTTCACCTTGCGCTCGTGGCCGGAGTAGGTGTGGATGACGTACCAGTCACCGGGAGACATGTAGAGCTCACGGCGGAGCTTCTCGATGGGATCATCCTCACTCGAGGCCGCTTCCGCAGCCGCTTCCTCAACGCCAGCAATCGCTTCGCCTTCTTCAAGAGCTTCCTTGCGCTCTTCGGGGGCGTCTTCAAGGCGCTCTTCGCGCTCATCCTCGCGCTGTGCAGCGGTTTCCAGCTCACCTTCGGGGGCGATTCCACCATCAAAAGTATCGGGTTCCTGGCCCTCGATCTTGTCCTGGCTCACGGGTTTTCCTCCTGTGGTTACCGCTTGCGCGGTGCTTCACGGCCGAGCCGTAGAAGAAACCCGCCTGCATTCCTGCGGGCGGGTCACGGTTTCAGCCAAATACGATGGAACTTAGTCTACCGAATAGGAAATCAAGAATTCCAGTGAAAGCCATAACTGCGGTGACAAACACAATCACAACGATGAAGTAGGTCCACGTCTCTGATCCGCTGGGATAAACAACTTTCTTCATCTCAGCGACAACCTGAGAGACGAAAATCACCATGCGCTTGAAGATATTCGGACGCTTTTCCTGGGTCTTCTCAGAGGAGGAGGCTTTACGAGAGCGCGTTGCACTGCTCTTTGTACGATCCGCCTTGGGCGATTCGTCACGGCGAGCCTGGGATCCGCTCATCGTTCCTCCAATAGTTCTGCACCTAAGTGGCAGGGCAGGCGGGACTCGAACCCACAACCGCCGGTTTTGGAGACCGGTGCGCT
>CALIEP010000217.1 GCA_938022345.1 uncultured Actinomyces sp. | reverse complement strand
CGCCTCATCGAGTCCACTAAAGAGCGGGACTTGGTTGATTAAGTTTGCATCTCCATACATAAAGCCGGAACTCCGTTCTATTCGCGAGCGCCGCTAGCATGCGCCGCCGACTACTGAGCTGTCCTAATCATGTAAGACGGCAGCCCAGCACAAAAGAGCCACCGTGTGATAGTCGTAACTATTATGCACGGTGAACGGTCTAAATCACATATTTGCACACAGTTTGCGCAAATTCGTTTCTTTAGAGTTGACTCTCCGCTGCAAAGTCAGCGGATTCTTTAACGAAAGGAAAGATTGCCTGGATCAGAGCCTGAGGGTTTTCTTCCTGTGGGAAATGGCCGCATTCGCCAATTGCGCGCATGGTGAATTCGCCGCTGGTCGCTTGGACATCATCAGCAAAATCAACGTGCGACCATAAACCGTCGTCGCGCGCCTGAATCGAAAGCACGGGTACCGTCACGCTCCGCGTTAGAACATTCTTGGAGCTAAATGAGGGTCTGAAGGTTGCTCGCAATGACTCCCATGCGGAGCGAACCGCGATGTGACGCGAAAGTGCCTCGCGGTAGACTTCCGCATTCTCTAGCATTTCCTCGCGGTTAAAAGGCGCGGCCCACTGAGAGATTGAACGGTCGATCCACGCTGAGCGCGAGGAGAAGAAGGTAACGCGAGGACGGCGTGATAGCAGGGTTGAGAACCAGCGGCCTCGGCCTCGGGAAGAAAGACCACGCAGGAAGTGCAGGCCCAGCGGATGAGGGGCACACACCGGCACAATCGCCTGCAAGCCCGCAGGTTTAAGCGCGCCGAGCATCCACGCGACCACGCCCCCCATGCCGTTGCCAACAACCGTGTAGGAAGAAATTCCCAGTGCCGAGGCCACGCCAGCGACATCCGCCGCCAGCTGGGTGAGTTCGACTTCTCCCGGAGCAAGATCCGAGGTGCCAAAGCCTCGAAGATCCATTGCAATGGTGCGGATACCGGCCTGCGTGAAGGCGGGAATAACCTCCCGCCACGTCCACCAAGTCATCGGGAACGAGTGAAGGAGGATAACGGCAAAAGAGGCATCCTCGGGTCCCGCGTCGGCGATATGGAAGGATGCTCCCGAGGCTGAGATCCTACGGTGAAGCCAGGGCCCGGGAGCCTCCAATACCGCGCGAGAAACCTCGGGTTTCACCGCAGACCAGCTGCCTTTTCGGCGCGACGACGTTCGCGGGCGGTGAAGTGTGCACCCGCGGGATTGACGCGCTCTACTTGCTCGCGCATTGCCTCTTCATTGCGTCCGCGGCGACGAACCGAATGCGAAAGGGATGCGATGCCAAGCAGTGTAATTCCAAGGAAGAGCAGTCGGCCGGAGTATCCGGACGCTTGGAGGTGGTGTGCAAGGTTAGCGCCCAAGGCACCGGAATTCTGCAGGAAGTGCAGAACGGAAACCGTGTGTGCAGAGGTAAATCCGGGGGCGAAAACCCAGGGGAGGCCGGCTGCGAAGAAGCAGAGGCCGCCGATCCATGCACCCAGTGAGGAACGCTTGAATGCTTCAAATAGTGCAATAACTGCCACGAAAGCGATGACAACTTCGGTGAGGGCAAGCCAGTTGATCACGCCGGTTGCTGCGGGGTTGCCCTCGGGAAGTGTCATGCGAGCGCCGGCATCGGCAATGAGGTACCAAGTGATGGGTAGAGCAAAGATGCCCAAAGCCAATGAGCTCCAGTGAGCGGCTGCGCGAGAGGGCATTTCAGGAACGACGGTTGCGCCTTCAAAAAGGGCATCGTCGAGGCTCTCGGGGGTCTCTTGAGGAACGGTACGTTCGCCGCTATCTTCACGAGGCTTCCACGAAGCTTCGGTCGTTGCGCTTTCCGCTGCCGGAGCAATGAATGCACGCCTACGAACCTGGGTGCTTTCAACCTCGTCCTCGGCTTCCTCGGCGGTTTCGGGCTGAGTGGGTGTGCGGCGCGAGAGGGCGTCGGGAACCTCGGTCATCGAAGGAGAGTCCTCAGGCTCTTCTTCCGCGGCTTCGGAAGTAGCCGGGATCGTTGTGGTGTGTGCGGAGTCGGCAGCTTCCTC
This sequence comes from uncultured Actinomyces sp., assembly GCA_938022345.1. Lineage (GTDB taxonomy): Bacteria > Actinomycetota > Actinomycetes > Actinomycetales > Actinomycetaceae > Pauljensenia. Next base: position 7,474 of record CALIEP010000217.1, on the reverse strand, counting down.
AGATTCTTCGGGGGATGCATCCGTGGGCTCTGCGTTGTCCTCAGTAGTTTCCTCAGTCTTTTCCGAGGCCGGCTCAGCATCGTAGTCGTGGGAGCTGTGCTCAGACTCAGCCACGGTGTTCTCATCGTGCGCTAAGTCGTGGCTATCGCCCTGAGAGTTTTCTTCGCTCGAAGCTTCGTCTGAAGAGGATTCCTCGGTCTGCGCATCCTGCTGTTCCTGAGCTGACTCGGGCTCGGCCTCGGAATGCTCAGATGTCGAACGCTGTGCAAGAGCATCATCCACGGATGTTGGCGTGACACCCATGTGGACGGGTTCAACCTGACTGGTTTCGGTGACTGATGCGCCACCGACGATGTCTTCGGCTGCAGATGCCTCACCGGGAAGGGTGACTTCTTCACCGGTCAGTGGTGTTTCCTCACCGGTATGGGGGTGATCGGTATCTTCCGTCACCTTGTCAACGTCTTCCTTGTGTTCCTGATCAGACATGGGACCTCCTCTTCTCGTGCTGACGATAACGAGAAAACGAATATTTTTGGGGATTACCCGCCGAGAAGCGCTGGATTATGCGACTTGGTTGGAGCTTGATGCGTCGTTGGGGGCGTAGCGACGAGCCCAGTAAATTCCCAAGGTCGAGGCCGCAAGGATCATTCCATAGGCAGAAATAGTCGATGCGGACATTAAAATCTGGGTTCCCATTGATTTTCCGGGGGTCACGACAGCTCCGGTGAGGCTTGTTCCAACGGGAATCAGAAGGAAGGCTGGGATGATGTAGGTCCAAGCGACGACCTGAGGGCCGATCATTGACCAGCGCGAAACCAGCGCGATCATTCCCAAGATGACGGCAACTGCGATGCCCTCCGATGTATGCATGGGAGTCTGTGCAATGACGCCGTGCAGTCCGCTGGCAGCCATTGGGAGCGAATCGGCAGGAGCGCAGCGAACGAGAAGCACGACGGCAATAACTCCCAGTGGAAGTGAAGCTACTGCGACTGCGATTCGCTCACCCTGGTGGCGCTGAAAGGACACAAGCTGATCGGAATCCGGGCTGTTTTCGCGCGCTCGGTGAGTCAGAGACAAAGCAACTCCGCCGCCACAAAGGATCGCAGCTACGCATAAGGGGTAGAGATTCCAGGTTTGTGCGGCGGAAATATCGTTGGTTGAAAGGTTTGACGCCACAAGGAAGTGGACTTGAAGGTGACCAAAGGTCTGTAAGAAACCAATGACAAGTTCCCATGCAGCAGCAATGAACATACCAATGGAATTGCGCTCGCAGTTGATAGAAATCATGGCCAGAAGAATGGCCGAAAAAGCCATGCCGATCATGCCCTCGACCGAGGCCAAAGGAACACCAATCGCAGCTCGCGCCTGAAGATCCGCGAGCGACATTCCCATGAGGATCAGGGCAAGGGGCGCAAAGATGACAGCGAAGATCGCTGGACGCAAGATAGCGCCGACCGGGAGGGACAATCTGGACATATATCAAGTATGCCGGTACTAGCTGGGAATTGAGCGGTGTGCCCAATAGCCGATGCCTATTCCTCCTGCCAAAGCGACGGGAATCATCGCGCGGGCAAGGCGGGTGCGCTTACGGCCCCGGATTCGAACTGTTCGTGTAAAGGAAAGCGTCGGCCATTCGCGCTCGCGAGCAACCGCGGCAAGCGCTCGATCAGGGTTTACTGCCCTGGGGTTTCCCACTAATTCGAGCATCGGCAGGTCAGAGATGGAATCGCTGTACGCAAAGGATTCATTCAAGTCCCAGCCGCGTTCGCGGGCCAGAGCTGCGCAGGCCTCGGCTTTTCCTTCTCCGTGATTGAAGTGGGTAATGGTTCCGTCGGCCAAGCCATCCTGGCCCTGCCCGACAATCGTGGATAAAGCATCGGGGATCGAAAGCAGGTGCGCAATGGGGCGAACGATCTCTAGCGGTGAGGCAGACGCGATGACAACGTGGTGCCCCAGAAGTCGGTGGTGATCGATCAGTGCCAATGCTTCCCTGTAGCACAGGGGTGCGATTGTTGAATTTGTGACGTTATTGACGATTTTTTCAACATGCTGTGGGTCCCAGCCGCGAGTGAGTTCACCCAAGGCATGCATCATCGACCGCATTCGTTCATCGTCAGCACCCGTGAAGAGGTAGGGAAGTTGGACGAGGGTTGCCCGCAGGGAATCCCAGCGGCTCATGACTCCCGCGTGAACCAGCGGGCTGCTCAGTACCATTGCCGAGGCCGTGGCCAAGATGGTCTTGTCAAGATCGAAAAAGGCTGCGATACGGGTATCACCTTCCGAGTGCTGATTAGCGCCGGGCAGGGCAGGTTTGAGAATTTCTGTGTTGTTATTGAGGATGGTCATCGTTGACACCTTGGCTTGATGCGGAAACAGCAGTGTTATCCACAGGGGCGGGATTAGCTCTAGTTTTCCACAGATTTCGCGGTCGCGGTGGTATTCCATGGAAAGAAAATTCACGCTCGTACCATGAAGAGCGAAGGCTACGTTGCATTTTGGGAACTTTCGCAAGGTGCTGAGCAATCATTGCGTGCGGTCTGTGCTTTGTTGGGGATTAATACTCGCCAGTGCCCTCCAGAAGAGTGTGAGCGTACGGAATTCCGCGTTGAGGAAGTGATCTGCGCTGTCCTTGGTAGGAGCGAAGATCGAGCCCGGTGGGAACACCGTGGAATCCACGTGTTGGTTATCGGAGATACGCTGCGTCTTCCAGGTTGTGAGAAGGCGATCGGGCAGCTCATCCTTGCAGACCATGCGCGCTGGCAGGCTACGGTATCGCCGCATTCTTCCCACCTTTGCGTGGGAATCGCAGGTTGGAGCGGGGGAGTAGGGGTCTCTGCCCTTACCTGGGATTTGTGTGCGGACACGGGAAGTGTTTTAGTGAATTGCTCGGGACCTGGACCTGCACGAGGCCGTGGCGGACGCATCCTTGTTCCCGAGGATGGGCAGGTGGCATGGTCACGCTTGAGCAAAGGCGAGCGTTACTTCCTTCCCTCGATTGCGAATAGTCTTCCCCGCGCTCAGGGGGTGTCGTTTGTTGGCGGAGATTCGCGAGGCTATGCCGATTCTGATGACTCGCGACTCCCTGGGCTTCTTGCCGCACTGCGTGAAACTCGCAGTGTGGTGTGCGATCTGGGGAGGTGGGGAGCGAGCTGCGAACAGATCGCAAGGAATTTCGATGCGCTCATTCTTATAGGTTTGGGAGATGCTGTGGGGGCCGCGCGTCTGTGTGCTCTCAGTGCGGCATTTCCATTCCCGCGCCGAAGTTTCCTCTTAATCGCGCCACCTCCACGTGGCGGATTCTTTTCAAGAACCCCGCTCGGCGGACAAATCTCTTCGACTCAAATCTCTCAAATTACCCACACCGAAGGAATGGGGGTGCACCCGGCGGGGATCAGGCCTCGGCAAGGGCGGAAAGGCAGACGTGCCCGCTTGCGACTGTGGGAACAGATTGTGGAGCGCATGCAATGAGCCTGATCGACGATTGCCTTGTGGTTGCGCATTCGGATGAGGATCCCGGCCAAGCGTCGATAGCTTCCAGGTCTGTCGGGATGGGAATTGATGAGCTTGGTACACATTTGGAAGAACTCGAAGCTCGTTTCAATGGCTTGGGAAAGATCTTGGCTCCCTTGATTCACCTTCCCGGAATTACGGATATTTTGGTGAATTCGACGCAGGTGTGGGCCGATTGTGGGCAGGGGGTTCAGCCTGCTGGATGCTCTTTCGATAGTGAAGAAGAAGTGCGTGAATTAGCCGTCACAATGGCAGGAATCTGCGGAAAGCGTTTAGATGATGCGGCTCCGATCGTTGATGGAGTCTTGCCCATGGGGATTCGTCTTCATGCGGTCATTCCGCCGCTTTCTGGCGGAGGAACTCTAATTTCCCTGAGGATTCCGGCCAGAAATGGGCTCAGCATTGAGCAGATGCGTGAGATGGGAAGTATTGACAACACCTCGTATCAGGTGTTGATGCGTGCCCTTGATATGCGCTGCAACATCCTCATTTCTGGCGCGACGGGGAGTGGCAAAACCACTCTGCTTGCTGCACTTTTGGGCACATTGCCTGACAGTCAAAGACTGATCTGCATCGAGGAAATGAGCGAATTAAATCCTCAACATCCTCACGTTGTTCACCTTCAAGCCAGACAGGCTAATGCTCAAGGGCGCGGGGAAGTGACTCTTTCGGAACTGGTCCGAGCTGCCATGCGTATGAGGCCGGACCGCATCGTTTTAGGGGAATGTCGAGGTATTGAAGTTCGTGACATTATGACCGCCTTGAATACCGGGCACCGAGGAAGTTTTGCCACGATTCATGCGAATACACCCGCAGAAGTTCCCGCCCGACTTGCGGCGCTTGGAGCACTCGCGGGAATGGATGCTCGGGCGACGGATCTGCAGGCAAAGGCGGCGTTTCAGATAGTTGTCCATATGGAACGTGTCGCGCATGGTCCAAAGCGTGGCACCCGACAGCTGACACAGATCGGGATTTTTGGGATGGAAGATGGGGTACTTGCGTGCACCTGTGCCTATCGATGTGATTGCCGAGGCCGGGGCACCCCCGGACCCGCGTGGGAGGGACTGCGCGCATTGCTTACTGAGGACCCCTGATGCGCGACAGGACATTTCGCCGTGTTCTCATGTGGGATCCGCATCCATTGGCGCGTGGGCAGCAGCGATTCTGGTCGAATCTGCAACGCGTGAAGACTCGATCTTGGAGGGCAAGTACTTCATATTCTGGGCTTAGTGAAGCGGCCCAATCTTTGCGAAAAGTCAGTGCTTTGGTTCGTGCTGGCTTGTCCGCGCGTGAAGCATGGATACAAGTGGGTGAAGGAGAAGAAGGACTGCCCTATGGGGTTGCCTCCAATGTTCTTAAACAGGCTGGAGAGCACGCGTGCATGGTTACTGCAGCCTGCGCAGTCTCCTATGAATTGGGTGCTCCTTTGTCAGCGGTTTTGGATGCTTTGGCACAAAACTTCGATGATATTGAGCGCATTCAAGAGGCGCGACGAGTCGCTGGGGCTGGTCCTGCTCTATCAGCGAAGATTCTCAACTTACTGCCACTGCTGGCACTGCTCGCGGTATTCATCATGGGGATTAACCCATTTCCTGTGCTTGTTGATGGGGGAGTGGGCTCGCTGTGCGCAGTAATCGGACTGTCATTTTTGGGAGCGGGTCGATGGGTCTCAATTCGTTTAATACGCCGATCGTCACGTCAATGGGAGGAAGGCGTGCAGGAAGATATCCCGATTATCTCTGAGCTAGTGATAGCTGCATTGGATTCTGGAGTGTCCATTCCCCGAGCCTTGGAGTGTATTGGACGCTCTGCGCGAATCGAAGAGCTGGTGAGAGTCGCCAGTTGTTTGACTCTTGGTGTGCGATGGGATCGCGCCTGGGAGGGATGTAGTGAGGGGATAGCAAGGATTGCCGAGGTGCTACGAGAAGCATGGGCGCGTGGAGCATCCGTTGATCATCAGCTGCACGCCTTAGCGGAAGCGAGCAGAGATCAAAGACTGACCGATGCGCGTGCCGGAGCAGAGGAATTGGGCGTGAAATTGGTTGTGCCCTTGGGACTACTGATGTTGCCAGCCTTCATCTTCCTAGGGGTTGCGCCGGTACTTCTGACAATGGCTCGAAATAGCTTCTAAGAAGTCCCGCGAATGTTATCCACAGTTTCTGTGTGTCGACGATTCATCCACAATTTTTACGGCTGCAGAGACTGAGGAAAGATTCTCGGCGCACTCTCAAGACATGGGAACGAAGAGAAAGGAAAGGCCCATGTTGACGGAAGAAACACTTCACGACGACCGTGATCCCAAGAGTGAAATGATGACAGATCCAGAAGAAGGATCGACAACGGTCGAATATGCGATTGGGGCATTGGCAACGGCGGGATTCGCCGGTTTGCTCTTAGTGGTTTTAAAGTCCGGTGTCGTGCAATCTGCCCTTGAACATCTCATTAGCTCTGCATTGAGTATTTCATGAGACTGAGATACGGCCGCTCCATGCCGTCATCCGAAAAGCACTCGGATGACGGCATGGTCAGCGTTGAAATTGCTCTGGGGACCTTCTCGATAGTCATCATGATTGCGCTTGTCCTTTCAGTCTTTGCTGCTGCCATGACCACCCAGAATTTATGTACTGCGCTTTCGGCGGGCGTCCGTGAAAGCGCTCGCGGAGGGAACGGGCAGGAAACTGCGCGCGTGATGTCCACTTGGCTATCAGGGGCCCACTTTGAGTTCTCCGCAGACGAGAAGTGGATTTACGGCAAAGCGCAAGCTCCCTATAGAGGCCCCGCGGGAATGATTGGCTTGAACGCTCAGTGCAGATATCAGATGTTGCGCGAAAGCACTGTGGTAGGTGGTGATTGAGGATGACTAAGAAGAGGGGGTCGGATGAAGGCTCCGGGACAATCATGGTGGTTGGAGTTCTGGCTGTCCTTTGCGTTCTTGCCTGCAGTGCACTGGCGTACATTGCTCTTCTTGTGGCGGGGAATCGAGCCCAGAATATTGCGGATCTCAGTGCCCTGGCGGGAGCAGATGTTTCCGCAACAGCTCAGTGGGAATCAGTAGAGGAAAAAGCCTGTCGTGCGGCAAATGAGGTTGCTCAAGAAAACGGAGCAATGCTGAGCTCATGTCACTGCGAAAGTGTCGACACGATCGTCACGGTGCGTGTGAGCAGTGGGTGGGGATGGAATGTCTTTCGCTCGGCTCGAGCGGGAGTTGACGGCGAAAGTGCTGTAGATGCACTTGAGGGGCCTGCCCCCCGGCTGGCCCCTCAAGCATCCCATCAACACAGTGCGAGTTTCCCGAAAAGTCTTTCGGTGTGGCATCCCCACTTAAGTGGGGTCCAACTCTCGATGACTTAAATATAGGAAGTCATACTGTATGGATACTATTTTGTATCTGAAAGTTTTCTGGGAATTACTTCGAAAGGTGAATGCTCGACGAGGAAGCCCAGAAGGCGCTCTGCGCCGGACTTTGAGAGCGGTTCATTTCCGTTTCCACATTTCGGAGACTGGATGCACCGTGGGCATCCATCGTGGCATTGGCACTCAGAAACAGCCTGGTAGGTGCGCTCCATCCAAACACGTGCGTGGGCGAAACCGTAATGCGCATAGCCCGCTCCACCCGGATAAGCATCGTGAACAAAAACAGTTGGTAAATCGGTATCCGTATGGAGGTTTGTCGAAAGCCCACCTAAATCCCAACGGTCGCAATTTGCCAGTAGGGGAAGAAGTGCAATCGAAGCATGCTCTGCTGCGTGGAGCGCTCCTAAGACATCACCTTTATCGATCCCGATCGCTGCCATTGTTGCTGGAGTCAAGGTGTACCAACAGGCTTGTGTACGTAAAGTGCGCTCCGGCATATCGAGTTGGGTATTTGAGATGTATTCCAGACCTGGAAGTCGAAGGAGGTCGAAATCGGTGACCTGACGGGTGACATCAACAGTCCCTCGATACCAGTGTACAAGAGAATCTG
>CALIEP010000216.1 GCA_938022345.1 uncultured Actinomyces sp. | reverse complement strand
CGAGGAGATCCGTTCGATCGGGCAGTGGGCGCTCCAGCACGGAGTATGGGTAATTACCGATGAGATCTACGAGCACCTGCTCTACGACGGTGCACAAAGCGTGCACATCGTTGCCGAGGTTCCCGAACTTGCCGACCAGACCATCGTGTTGAACGGTGTTGCGAAGACCTATGCGATGACCGGTTGGCGTGTGGGTTGGATGATTGGTCCTCGTGATGTCATTCGCGCTGCGACGTCCTTCCAATCGCACCTGACGTCGAATGTCAACAATATTGCTCAGTGTGCGGCAATTGCTGCCCTCAACGGGCCGCTGGATGTGGTTGAGCATATGCGCGAGGCTTTCGATCGCCGCCGTCAGACCATGGTGAAGATGCTCCGCGAGATCGACGGACTCGAAGTCCCAACTCCGCGTGGAGCGTTCTACGCCTACCCCAGCGTGAGCGGACTTCTGGGCCGTTCGATTCGCGGCAAGGTTCCCACGACTTCTTCCGAGCTGGCAGATCTGATCCTCGATGAGGTTGAGGTCGCAGTTGTCCCGGGCGAAGCCTTCGGCCCCTCGGGCTTTATTCGCCTCTCCTACGCTTTGGCCGATGACGATTTGGCCGAGGGCGTGGGACGAATTCAGGAGCTTCTCTCCGAGGCTCGCTGACTCAGGGTTCCACTATGAAATCCCGCGCGGTAGGCGCATCGCTAGCCGTGCGGGATTTTTCTTACTCTTCGTCAAGTCACACCCCAATACCGCTACCCAAATGACGCCTTGAGCTGTCACAATTGACATATGGACCTTTCAACTCGGCGCACTCACCTCGATCAGCCTCGCGGGCATGTCCTGATTGCCCATGGTTACGGCGAGCATTCGGGACGTTTTGAAGGACTCAGCACCGCTCTCCTCAACGCAGGCTACGATGTGTCCACTTATGACCACTACGGCCACGGCACTTCCCCCGGGCCTCGCGCTCAGGTCGACGTCGGTGCGTTGATCAAGGACCACATCAGTGCTCGCCGAGAAGTTTTGGCCGATTCCCGTTTCGATGAGCTCATTCTTTTCGGGCATTCAATGGGGGGTCTCATCACTGCGGCCTCGGCTTTGATCTCACAGCGAGGCATTCGCTGTATGGTCCTCACTGGGCCCGCTTTCATCCCGCTTCCTCAGCTTCCCGCGCCGGTGGTTGGAGGACTTGGGAAACTAGCTCGCTACCTGCCGGGAGTGCAGGTTCCGGCGGCCCAGTCCACGCCCGAGCACTCTTTACTTTCGCGCGATCCCAGCGTTCAGGAAGCCTTCGATGCCGATCCGCTCAACTACCATGGTGCTCCCCCGCTTCTGACGGCCTCGACCATGGTGATTCAAGGCAAGAAGGCGCTCGAGCACGCGGATCGCCTGACCTGCCCCACGCTGATTTTCCACGGTGGCGCCGATGAGCTCACCTCGCCGGAGGGCTCTGCAGAGTTTGTTGCGCGCGTGCTCGAGGCTCACCCCGGTGCGGATATTCACCTGCGGATCATCGACGGGGCATGCCACGAAGTCTTAAATGAGCCTGAGAAGGATATGGTCCTACGTGACCTGCTCCTGTGGGTCGAGAAGCACTGATGGAGCAGCGTCAAGCATCTCGCCAGCCTTCTCTTACCGTTCCAGCGCCGACTCCCCCCCCCGGGCGTCGGTCGTATCCAAGAACTCCTGTCAGAAGCCCGATAGACCAATTACATGCGACTGAAGTTCCACGCGGTGAGTACTTTTGTGCCACCGCGCGGGCTTTTATGAACGCGCTGTCAAAAAGTGTGCAGTAGCGCTACCCAAAGCATATCCCGAGCTGTTACAATCGACACATGGACATCGCGACGCGGCGAACACAACTCGACCAACCCAATGGACATGTCCTTGTCGCCCACGGTTATGCTGAGCATTCGGGACGTTTTGAAGGTCTGATCAATGCACTTCTCCAGGCTGGCTACGATGTGTCAACCTACGACCACTATGGTCATGGCACTTCCCCAGGCCCTCGCGCCAAGGTCGATGTCGGTCTGCTGATCAAGGACCACATCGCTGCTCGCCAACAGGCTCTTCACAATTCACGCTGCGATGAATTGATCCTCTTTGGGCATTCAATGGGTGGTTTGATTAGCGCTGCTTCGGCGCTGATCTACCGCAAGGATCTGCGATGCATGGTCCTCACTGGACCCGCTTTTATTCCACTCCTCGAGATTCCTAAGCCCGTGGTTGGCAGACTTGGGAAACTGGCTCGCTATTTGCCGGGAGTACAGGCTCCGGCGGCACAGTCCATGCCCGAACATTCCGTACTTTCGCATGATCCCAGCGTCCAAGAAGCTTTCGACGCCGATCCCCTCAACTACCACGGCGCTCCCCCGCGTCTGACGCTCTCGACCATGGTGATTCAGGGCAAGAAGGCGCTCGAGCACGCGGATCGCCTGACCTGCCCCACGCTGATTTTCCACGGCAGCGCCGATGAGCTCACCTCGCTGGAGGGTTCTGCAGAGTTTGTTGAGCGTGTACGTCATGCGCATCCCGACGCAGATATTGACCTGCGTGTCATCGATGGGGCCTACCACGAAGTCTTGAATGAGCCTGAGAAGGATATGATCCTACGCGACCTGCTCCTGTGGCTCGAGAAGCATTGATAGGATCGACCTCTATTCCTCGCCAGCCTTCTCTTACCGTTCCAGCGCCGACTCCCCTTGGGCGACGACCGCTGTCCACGCTCCACAAGGCGCACCTGCACCTGCACTTCACGGGTGCGATGCGTCCACAAACGCTGGTGGATATGGCGCAGGAAAAAGGCACCCGCCTTCCTCCTCACCTGTTGGACTTGGACCCCTTAACCGTGCCCGCGGACGCCCGCGGTTGGTTCCGTTTCCAGCGCTCCTACGATGCCGCGCGAGCTTTGGTGCGATCCGAAGCCGCAATACGGCGGATCGTTGCCGAGGCCGCGGAAGATGATGCGGCCGAAGGCTCGCGTCGCCTCGAGATGCAGGTCGATCCCACGTCTTATGCACCTTGGGTTGGCGGGATTACGCCAGCTTTGGAGATCATCATTGACGAGGCGATTGCTGCAGGGAAGCGCACGGGCGTTGAAGTTGCACTGATCGTTGCGGCCTCGCGAATTCGTCATCCTCTTGACGCGCGCACGCTTGCTCGTCTGGCAGTTCAGTATGCCGGCGATGGCCCCGGACAGGTTGTGGGCTTTGGCCTGTCCAATGATGAGCGCGTTGGCGATACCTCGGCTTTTGCTCCTGCCTTCCGCATTGCCCGTGATGGCGGTTTGGCCTCGGTTCCTCACGGCGGGGAGCTTTTGGGCCCGGAATCTGTGATGAATGTTGTTTCAGCCCTGCACCCGACGCGTTTGGGTCACGGCGTGCGCACCAGTGAAGATCCCGATTTGTTGCGGCGTTTGATTGACGCGGATATTTCTTTCGAAGTGTGTCCGACCTCGAATATTCACCTGGGGGTCTTCCCGGATTTCGCGTCGGTTCCGCTCATGCGCTTTATCGAGGCCGGCGCGCGCATTGCTCTTTCGGCTGACGACCCCTTGTTGTTCCATTCGCGTGTGGTTGCTCAGTACGAGGCGGCGCGTGATGTTTTCGGGCTCTCTGACGCGCAGCTGGCAGATTTGGCCCGTCAGTCGATTGAAGCTTCTCTGGCCAGCGAGGCTTCGAAACGCGTGTGGAAAGCGGAAATTGACCAGTGGCTTGCGGCTCCGCCCGCGGCGTTAGCGGCATCCCGTTCAATGAATTTGCCCGCTAGTTTGTGGACCTGTCGAGTTTCCTTGCTTTCCAGATCCCACGCGCTTAAT
>CALIEP010000215.1 GCA_938022345.1 uncultured Actinomyces sp. | reverse complement strand
CGTGCGTCCTCTCGCGCGCTTGCTGCTCAAGAACTAGACGCTATCCAGGGGCTTTCAACGCTGTCCTACATCGGAGCTGGAAAGCGCGTGGGCCGCACCCTTGCACAGGCCGCAGAAAACGTTCGCCGCAAAGTCATGCGTTACCTTGCCGGAAAACAGATGGTCCTGTTGGTGGTTGACGGCGTTTTCTCGCTGGGAATGATTACCGGTGCGACAGCTCTTGCTTACTGGCGTCTGAGTGACGGTTGGTTCACAATCGGTCAGGCCGTCACACTTGTCCTGCTCTCCTCGATCATGCTCGACCACCTGGATCGAATCGGCCAATTCTTCTACATCGGCATGGGTGGAATCGCTGCAACCCGCGAAATCAAGCGCTTCACCAGCGAAACCCCAGAGGTCATCGACCCGGCGGAAAATGGCGTTCTTGCTCCGATTTCGCTTCCCGCACCCGGGGAAGTGCGCATCGACAGCGTCTCCTTCGCTTACGAGGCCGACCTCCCGATCCTGCGCGGAGCTTCCCTTCGCGTCGCCCCCGGTGAGCACATTGCGATCACGGGTACCTCGGGCGCCGGAAAGTCAACGCTTTCGAGCTTGATCCAGGCGCACCACCGTCCCAGCGAGGGATCCATCTTCATTAATGGCGTTGATATCTCCCAGGTGCCTCTGCAATGGGTTCGCTCGCAAATCGCAGTTGTTGAACAAACCACCTACCTTTTCTCTGACACTTTGCGCGCGAACATCCTGATCGCCAACCCCGCCGCAAGCGACGAGGACATCCTCACAGCACTGCGCACCGTCGGCCTCGATGATCTTATGGCGCGACTTCCCGAGGGCTTGGATACGCGCGTCGGTGACAAGGGGCTGGCTCTCTCGGGCGGTGAAGCGCAGCGCGTCGCACTTGCCAGAGCGTTTATCAAAGACGCCCCAATCCTGCTGCTTGATGAACCCACTGCACACGTCGATTTGGAAAGTGAAAGACAGATTCTTAACGCCATCGATACCGTTGCACGTGGGCGTACGACCATCACAATCTCTCACCGAGGAGCAACGATCGCCCACGCAGACCGCCAGGTTGAACTGAATGAAGGGGAACTTCGATGAACCCCCAGAACTTCACGCGCATGGACCTCTCGCGCCGCCTCATTCGCGTCGCTCGTCCTGTTCTTTTCCCGCTTGTTTTCTCTCTACTTGCGCGTATTGTCGCGCTGGTTTTGGGGATCGCGCTCTTTGCGGTGGGAACATGGGCATTGGGTTCCTATGTCTCGGATCCGGCCTCGGTCACCCTGTCATGGGTGGTGTGGGCGCTGGTGATCATGTCCCTGCTCAAAGCCTTGTTCCGCTACCTCGAGCAATACGCGGGACACTATGTGGCCTTCCGCTCCTTGGCCCTCCTGCGCAATTACTTCTTTGATTCGCTTGAACCTCAGGCTCCGGCGATGACCGAGGGCGCCGACACCGGTGACCTTTTGTCGCGAGTGACGAAAGACGTCGATCGCGTCGAGGTTTTCTTCGCACACACCCTGGTGCCCCTCGCAACGGCAGTGATCGTTCCCATCGGGACTGTCGTGTGGATGGGCGTGGCAATCTCACCGCTCAATGCTCTTGTTCTGGCACCTTTCCTTGTCCTGGCAGGGATTTGTGTTCCGATCTTCGGTGGCAAGACCACCGACGAAGCTGCGCAAGTACTTCGCGCAACACGTGGCAGGCTTTCGCACCACGTCACCGACTCGGTTCAAGGCGTACGCGAAGTGATTGCTTTCGGTGCGCAGGAACATCGCATGAAGGAAATGGCTGACGAGCTGGAAGAATACATTTTCCAAGCTCAGTACAAGACCTCTTTCTGGATTGCTATTCGACGAGGCTTTAACCAAGCACTGCTTCCCCTGGCTGTCGTCGCTCAGCTCCTTGTCGCCTACTCGGCTTACCCCTCGGGCAAACTGAGCATCGCGCAGGTCACCATGTCCTTGGGCGTTGCACTGGCCTCTTTTGCGCCGGTTTTGGCGGTTGAGGATCTCACTGCGGATCTGGACCAGGCCTACGCCTCGGCAGCGCGAATCTTCGCAGTGACCGATCGTGAACCGTTGGTTCCCGATCCGGAAGCCCCTCACCCCATCGCTGGCAGCGGCGATCTTCAGATTATGGGCGTGGACTTTACCTACCCGCAGGTTGCTATAGCTTCAGGCCTCCAAGATGACTCAGAAGGATACGAGAACCATCGCCCCCAAGTCCTCCATGACGTAACCGTTACTATTCCTGCCGGCTCAACAACCGCAATCGTCGGCGCATCGGGCTCGGGTAAGTCGACGCTTGCTGCTCTGCTCGCTCGCGTGTGGGATCCGGACTCCGGTTCGATCAGCATCGGGGGAGTGGACCTGCGTGAGGACACTCAAGATCACATTCGTTCTGTTGTCACCTTGGCCCCGCAGCGCGCGCACGTCTTCAACGATTCAATTCGTGCAAACCTTCTGCTTGCACGTCCTGACGCAAGCGATGCCGAACTCTGCGACGCCTTGGAAGCGGTTGACCTGAGCGAGTGGATCGCCGCAGAAAGCGAAGGAATCGACACCCAGGTTGGCGAAATGGGCGAGCGCATCTCCGGCGGACAACGCCAGCGCCTCGCCCTTGCCCGCGCGCTCCTGCGCGAAACCCCCATCATGATCCTTGACGAGGCCACCTCCCAAGTTGATCGCGAAACCGAGGCACGCGTGCTGGCTGGGATTCGCAGGCGGACCAGTGAGAAGACCCTGATCGTCGTCGCACACCGCCTGGACACCATTCGCGATGTCGACCGCATCATCGTCATGGATTCGGGCCGCATTGTGGAGAGCGGAACCTGGGATGAACTCTACGAATCAGGTGGAGCGTTACGCGCTCTCGCTGAACGCGAAGAGGGGACACGCTAAACTTTTCACACATACCGAGCGTTTCGGAAAAACGTCGTCCACTCGTTGTTCTCCAACGACGCACGGACCTCGGTGTCACGGAAAGGCTGAGGAGACCAGATGGAACAGCTGCAGGGCTGGCGCAAGTTTGACGATTGGGGCTCACAGAGCGCAATCGCCGAATTCCTGGGTGAAACCCCCGGTCCCAGGCCTGTTTCTGAACTTTGGTTCGGTAATCACCCAGATGGTCCAACGCTCATCAACGATGGGCGAACTCTGGGCGACCTCATCGCACAGGATCCGAAAAAAGCCCTTGGCTCGGGCATCCTCTACGCCTTCGGAACCAACCTGCCCTTCCTCATGAAGGTCATCGCACCCGATGAGACACTCTCTCTTCAGGTTCATCCCACCAAGGAAATCGCGCGTGAAGGCTACCTGCGCGAAGAAGTCCTCGGAATCGACCGCACCGCGCCGAATCGCTCCTATCGGGACATGAACCACAAGCCTGAGATGCTCTACGCCTTGACCGATTTCGACGCGCTCATTGGCTTTAGAGTGCCTCGAAAGGCGCGGCGACTCCTCGAAGGGCTGGATGGGGAGCTGGCCGAATTGCTCCGCCGTCGCCTGAACCTCTCCACGGTTCGCGGGGGCTTGCGTTCCTTGGCCTCGTGGGTCTTCGATATCGATTCACCAGTGACGCCGCCGCTGGTGGAAGAGTTTGTCGCCGCCTGCCGGAGCCGCCTCGAAGCGGGAGAATCGCCTTCGCTTCGTGCGGACCAACTGGTGTGTGAGCTCGAGGCCGCGCACGGCGGTGACGCGGGAATCATCCTGGCATTCCTCATGAATCCCGTGTCTTTGCGTGCAGTAGAATCGGCCTACATTCCGCCGCGCCAAATTCACGCCTACCAGCGAGGACTGGGCGTTG
>CALIEP010000214.1 GCA_938022345.1 uncultured Actinomyces sp. | reverse complement strand
CATCGAGGAGCCGGATGGGTATCCATGGCTCATCGAGCAGATTGTACTCAGGATACTTCATCAGCCTTGTACCTCAATTCCTTTTTCTATTGAGTAGGTGATTGCGTGTCCGTGTATCTCACGCGTAATACGTCTTCTGTCAGAGCTCAGATACATCGCAAGGATGAGTTCTCCAGATAAGAGCGGATGCTGGCGGCATTCCCAGTCCTTTGTGATGGGGTCATCCCAAATCTCTTGAGCAACCGCGTCGATCGTCTGCTCCAACTCTTCACCGCGAGTTCTGAAGGCCCACGGAGGTAGAGAAATGCTCCATGAGCAGATCTCCCTGACACGTCCGTGCGCGTTGTATTCGTCAACCGCTAGACGCTGATCGTCCTCCCCCCGCCCACTAATTGGCGGAGCGACAGGAATATTCCCTTGTTCTGGATCCATTGCAACGACCAGCACGGGAATTTGGTCCTCTCCATCCCGCACAGCAGCACGAGTTGCAGCAATTGCGGGGCCGCTTGTTCCTTCTCCAGTTGCCGCATTTCCTTGGAATTTCTCTTCAAGTTTCGGAGCTTTCCACGAAGGAAGGTTTTCTTCTTCGAGACACCACGCTCGTGCCTTTTCTTTTGCTTGCGCTCTGTTCTGCTGATCAAGCTTCCAGGTGCCCGCAAAATCTTCCTGCCATTCTTTGGGGCCAACCGACGATGATTCTGGATTCGCGTATGCCAGACTTGTGAGCCTTGCGTAATCGATTGGCTCGCGAACGACAATCTCTCCCCTATCGCAGAGAATTCCGAGTGTTCGCAAAGTCAAATAGCGCGAGTAAACGTAATCCGTTCCATGCGAATATTCCCATGGCACAGCAGAGAGATCCTTAACAAGGACAAAGCACCGTGCATCACACAGACCTTCAGGTCTGTCCTGACGATTGTGACGATGCAGGCGCCCGATGCGTTGCAGGACAAGATCCATTGGTGCCGGGTCCGTAACCATCAAGTCGAAGTCGACGTCAAGGCTTTGTTCGACGACCTGCGTGGACACCACAACGTGACGCTGTGGCCGATGCGTACTGTTCTTCCCGAAAAGTTCGAGCATCCGCCGGTCACGCTCTTCACGCTCCACAGCTAGGAAACGCGCATGAAGCAATGTCGTTTGTTCGCGTCCAAATACTGCTTTTACTGCATCATATGTTTCCTGTTCCTCGCGCACGGTATTACGAATGATGACTGCGCATCCCCCACCCGCGAGTTCTCTGTCGAGAAATCCTGCAATCTTTTCAGGAGAATCGACTTGAAGAGGAATAATCCGTTTTTCTACTTCAGGTTCCCCCTCGACCTGATGAATCTGGAACCCGCGCGCGGATAGGGTCGAGATCACCGGATACCCGACAACGTCTTCAACGCTTTGCTCCGAGAGCGCATTCACCACGCCTTTCCCTCTTCGGTAGGCATTGAGCAATACCATCCGTCGCTTGGGTGGAAGGGTTGCGGATAATAAGACGACAGGAATTCCATACATCCCGAGCCACGTCAGCGCCGCATCAAGATAGGTACTCATAAATTCATCGGAAGCATGCACCTCGTCGATGACGACGACCTTACCCATCAAGCCAAGGTGCCGCACGAGCACATGCCGAGACTTCAACGCCGCAAGCAGAATCTGATCAATGGTCCCAACAACGACAGGTGAAAGAGTTGACCTCCATCGTTGCCCCATCCATGTACTCGCATACAATCCGTTGTCGTCATCCCCGTCATACACTTCAAGCGGACTACGTCCTTTGTCAATCAATTCCATGAATGATTCATTGAGGCTGCGCTTACCGTGAGCCAGCTGGATTCCAAGCTTTTGAGGCTGGTCACCCAGGATATTGGTGAGCCACGATTTCACGCGAGAGAACATGGCGTTTGTGGTTGCCTGCGTAGGAAGAGCAACGAAAATCCCTTGAAGACCCCGCGCACGCATCAGGGCCTCGGCACTGGCTAAAGCAAGCTCTGTCTTTCCCGAGCCCGGCGCGGCCTCGACGATCATGAGGTCAGGGTCTTCGGCTGTCACAATTTCAAGTGCCGCGCGCTGCGCTTTCGTTGCCCGGTACGAGGCCGGCCATCCAAAGCGATGTCGGTAGAGTTCTTCCACGTCAAGTTCCGACATATCAGGCACACGCATGGGAGCCGGAAAATCTGCCCGCTCCCACGCTTCTTGGACGCGCCGACGTTGCTCTTCAGGAGTGAATTCGGGGTATCCGTCAATTGAGAGGTGCCCTTCCGCGTCAACAGGGCGGGGACGCAGGGGGAAATAGTCTTCGTTGGAAGCGAGCCAGTCAGCAATCACCAAGGCGGAAGCATAAGCAGAGGCGACTGCGATGGGGAGCTCAGGGAGCGCAGTTTTCGGTGCAACCAGAGGGAAACCGCTGCGCCTGGCCATCCAGCGCAAAATCTCAGATCGAGCCTGTCCCCAGCGGGGATCATCTTCCCGTGAACCTTCTTGGGTAGTGTACTGTTCACGCGCAAGCTTGATTGCCTGAGCATCTGGGTATCGTCCATGGTGGACTCCAAGAAGAATCGCCCAGTGGCGCGCGCGAGGGCCCTCTCCACCCGCAGACATCACCTCTTCTTGGAAGGTGAATTGACTGACGAGTTCGTGGCGCAAGTATTTTCGGTCTGGGTAGTCCTGCTTCCGAAGGACAGTCAGACCTTGATGACGAATCAGGTGCGCAAGATCTTGGCGCTGGCAGGAAAATTGGGGGCTCGCTTTTCCGATGTCGTGCCCGGCAGCAAGGAATACAAAGCTGGCCCGAGCCTTCGCCTGATCCCCTTCCCAAACAGAAGCCATGAGGTTGCGGTGATGCTCACTGAGATAACAATCAAATAGCTTTGCAGCGATATCCGCTGTATCCATCAAATGCTGCACGATTGAGAGCCACGTATTCGAGTCACCGCTCTTCGCCCAGAAACAGCGAGCAAGATCCGACAAGTCCGACGCATCAAGATCCGGCTGCGCAACAGGAAAAGCGGGCACAGGAAATTCAGCAATAAAGGATGTCTCTTTCGAGAGATCCCGATTCTTTCGCGCCATCACCCCTCCTTCAGAGTCGCTTCATCCTTGTTCCATCAGATTAGCACAAATTTTGTCTTATGCAATACACATTAGTGAAATAGACGAATAAGGGTTTCACAATGCTCACGAAGGGTAATAAAAACCCCGCTTTCGCGGGGAAAACGTTCCCCTAATGCACTACACGGGTTCATCCCCTGGTGGGGAAAACAAGAAGCGACACAAGTGCCACGTGTGCTCAGAGAACTCACCCAAGATAACACTGCAACTAGTACTTTTCGCGCCATTGCAACCTCCTGCATTCGAAATACAGTCGATCTTGCTCAACGATTCAGCATCACTGCGATTCGACGAACATCAGGCCCTTCAACCTGACAGAAGCCAGAATAAAGACTGACACCTTCATTTGCGTCCAGTTTGGAGAAAGAAAATAAAAAAGTTTTTCACAGGATTCCAGACACTACCTCACGCTTTATCACGTGCGTCAACCAGGCCTGCTTGACAGGCCGGTTGAAAGTAGCCAAAAGACACCGACGTGGCCCCAACCCTCAAGAATCCAATAATATTCGCAGAAACCCAAAGGTCCCAGATCAAGCCAGCTCCACCCAGCACCGAACTGATCTGTCCAATAAAAAGCTTGTGGCCCCAACATCAGTTGGGGCCACAAGCCTAAACGCGGTAGCGCAGGGATTTGAACCCTGGGTGGCTGTTACACCACACAGCATTTCGAGTGCTGCACCTTCGGCCGCTCGGACACGCTACCTCG
>CALIEP010000213.1 GCA_938022345.1 uncultured Actinomyces sp. | reverse complement strand
TCAACCCACAAATGCAGCAAATCGCCGCAGAAAAGCTGGGGAATCGTAAGGGGGCAGTCGTTGCTCTCGACGCCAAGACCGGTGCCGTTTTGGCCATGTATTCTTCGCCGTCCTATGACCAGAATTCCCTGGCGGTTTTTGATTCCCAGGAAGCCAACACGGCCTACACGAATCTGATTAATAACCCCTCCAAGCCCCTGTATAACCGCGCGATTGCTGGTGATCTTTATGCTCCCGGTTCGAGCTTCAAGATCCTCACCACCATTGCGCTGCTTGAGAAGGGCGCTGTCACGCCGCAAACAGAGATGGATTCTCCTGTCTCAACAGTTCTTCCGGGAACCCAGACCTCGGTATCGAATATTGAATCGACGGAGTGCGGCAATGGCCACCCCACTCTTGCCGAAGCTTTCGCGCGCTCGTGTAACACGACTTTCGTTCTTGCCAGCGAAAAGCTCACTCATACAGATTTGGCTGACCTGACGAATCGTTTCGAGTTCGGGACAAGCCAGAAGATCCCCTTGAGCGTGACCGCCTCGCAGTTCCCGGATTCAACGGATTCTGCGCAGCTCGCGATGAGCTCCATTGGCCAGTACTCGGTGAAGGTCACGCCTTTGGAAATGGCAATGGTCTCGCAGACCATTGCCAACAAGGGCACCATGATGCGTCCCTACATGATTTCGCAGATCGTTGACTCTGACCTCCAGGTTCAGTCCGAGACTTCTCCGGTGCGCGTCGGTCAAAAGATCAGTCCAGAGATCGCTTCCCAAATGACTGAGCTCATGCAGGGAGTCGTCTCCCAGCCCTACGGAACGGGCACCGAAATGGCTCTTCCCGGTATCTCCGTGGCAGCGAAGACCGGAACAGCTGAAGTGGGCGACGGTTCGGGACGCGCAAACGCATGGGCCGTTGGTTTTGCGCCTGCGGACAACCCGAAGATTGCCTTCGCAGTCTTGGTTGAGGGCGATGATTCCAGGCCTGTTACCCACGGCGGAAGCGATGCGGGTCC
>CALIEP010000212.1 GCA_938022345.1 uncultured Actinomyces sp. | reverse complement strand
CTTTGACGTCATAGCCAAGATCCCTGAGACACTGCGCCCCCTTAACCAGCAATTGACGTGTTGCAGCATCATTGGTGAGGTCATCTTCTTCTCCGACCAGAGAAGAAACCTCTTGCATACACTTGTTGATCGCGCCGTTGAAGGCATCTGAAGTATCGGTTATTTGATCGGGAGTGAGGCCTGTATCTGGGACATCGTAGCCCTGTGCTCGCATGCATTGTCCGAATGCAATATTGGGGTCTTTTGAAGTGGACGAGGCCGCGCTAGCTGTACTTGATGAGCCTTTACCGTGCGCCTGTGTTGTTTGGGATGAGGTTGTTCCTCCTTGGCTGCAGGATGCGAGGAGGAAGGTCAGGGCGAGCGCACACAGCGCAAGCCGACGGGAGGGGCGAGGATTCTGCATCGAATCTCCTGTTGTTTATAACATTTTCGCATCGTTTGATAACGAATTGATAACATCCTACATCAGGAGTCCGCGAGAATCAATTCCATTAAGGATGAAAGGATCACAGTTCTGACTGCGAGTACGCAGCCTTAATATCCTCGTGGTGACGAATAACTTCTTTAACCATAAAGTTCAAAAACTTTTCGGCAAAATCTGGATCCAGACCAGATTCTGCAGCGAGCGTCCGAAGACGTGCAATCTGGACCTGTTCACGGGCGGGATCGGCGGGTGGAAGCTCATGAACTGCTTTAATAACACCCACTTTTTGAGTGCAACGGAAACGCTCCGCAAGAATGTGAATCAGAGCAGCATCGATGTTATCGATCGTTTTACGCGCTTCGATCAGTTCGCTCGGTAGCTGATTCTCTACCACTACTCCCCCAACTTACTTAGGCGCTCTGCATGGAAGCGGGTTCGGCCTCGTACAATTCGGCGCTTCCCTGTCCAAGGACAGCATCGCGGGTTACCACCACGCGCGCAACATCATCACGGGAGGGAAGGTCGAACATCAGGTCAGA
Organism: uncultured Actinomyces sp.; assembly: GCA_938022345.1. GTDB lineage: Bacteria > Actinomycetota > Actinomycetes > Actinomycetales > Actinomycetaceae > Pauljensenia. The sequence continues at coordinate 985 of CALIEP010000212.1, read as the reverse complement.
CAGCGTCGCTTCCATGACTGACGACAAACCTCGCGCACCGGTCTTGCGCTGATTTGCCAGCTCGGCGATCGCAAGAAGGGCGTCATGGGTGAACTCGAGGGTAATTCCATCAAGTTCAAAGAGGTGCTGATACTGCGAGACCAAGCAATTCGTCGGCTCAGTGAGCACTCGAACCAGATCTTCCTCAGAAAGTTCTTTCGTCGAGGTCAGCACGGGAAGACGACCGATAAATTCCGGAATCATGCCGAATTTGTGAAGGTCTTCAGCGGTAACGGACTCGTAGAGGTCACCCATCTCAGCAGCGGACTTCAGCTCGGATCCAAAACCGGTCGAACGCTGTCCTAAGCGAGCCTTCACAATGTCTTCAATCCCCGCAAATGCTCCCGCAGCAATGAAGAGGATTCCAGAGGTATCGATCTCCAAGAACTGCTGGTGCGGGTGCTTACGTCCGCCCTGCGGGGGAACCGAAGCAACAGTTCCTTCGATGATCTTCAGAAGAGCTTGCTGCACGCCTTCACCAGAAACGTCACGCGTGATGGAGGCGTTTTCACCCTTACGTCCGATCTTGTCGATCTCATCGACGTAGATAATGCCTCGTTCGGCCTTCTTAATATCTCCGCCGGCTTCTTGAATCAGGCGAAGCAAAATATTTTCAACATCTTCACCGACGTAACCGGCCTCGGTCAGAGCTGTCGCATCGACAATTGCGAAAGGCACATCAAGCAGACGCGCTAGGCAACGAGCCAGGTGGGTTTTACCTGTACCCGTGGGGCCGAGAAGCAAGATATTCGACTTAGTGCCGTACATATCTTCCTCATTGCCCGCTTCGCGCGAACGGACGCGCTTGTAGTGGTTGTAGACGGCCACGGAAAGCGCACGCTTCGCACGGTCCTGGCCGATTACCCAGGAGTCAAGGAAGTTATAGATTTCCCGAGGCTTGGGTAGAGGCAGAGAAGAAGGCTGGCTTGTCGGCTCGGAGTCCTCG
>CALIEP010000211.1 GCA_938022345.1 uncultured Actinomyces sp. | reverse complement strand
AGCCAACTGCTGCGCCGACCATCAGACGACCGCGGTCATCCTTCGTCGCATTCGGGTACTGCTCGGTCTTAACAAAGTCCTTCACCGTGATCAGTCCGGTCAGACGCCCATCTTCGTCAATGATGGGGAGCTTCTCGACACGGTTTGTCGCAAGCAGCGCCTTCGCTTCCTCACGGCTGGTCCCAACCTTGCCAGTCACCAGACGTTCGCGAGGAGTCATGCAGTCACTAACCTTCAGGGTTGCCCACTTATCGGTGGGAACAAAACGCAGATCGCGGTTCGTAATAATGCCAATGAGCTGCTGCTGATCATCAACAACAGGAAGGCCCGAGACACGGTAGTGGCCGCACAAACGATCCAGTTCCTCGATGGTGGCATCGGGACCAATAGTCACCGGGTCCTCAACCATTCCCGATTCAGAACGCTTCACCTGACGAACTTGGGAAGCTTGCTCTTCAATCGAGAGGTTACGGTGCAAGATTCCGATACCGCCCTGGCGAGCCATTGCAATCGCCATGCGCGCCTCGGTCACCGTATCCATCGCCGCAGAAAGCAAAGGAATACGCAGGCGAATCTTCTTCGTCAATTGAGCAGATGTATCAACCTCAGAGGGAACAACATCGGTCAGCTCAGGAAGAAGCAGAACGTCATCGTAGGTCAGTCCGGTCAAAGCAAAAGGATCATTGTGAATGTCTGCCATGAACAGAGTTTAGGCCCGAAAGTGGGCCAGAGCATACTGGGTTTGACCTAAAACCCAGTATGCGTGGCTAAGGTCACCCAGGAAAGTGAGAGCAGAAGCGGACTAGGCCTCTTCTTCTGTCTTCTCCTTCAAGGCCAGAGCAAAGCACGGTGTATTACCAATCTGTGGCAGAAGCAGCATCTGCGCGACGTGGTAGGCGTCGGCTTTCCCCTCCCAAGTTGTCCCAGACTCCGCGCCCGAGGCGTCAACTTCGTGGATCCAGCGACCGGTGGCCTCGCGAAGGTAGCTGTCCGCCCAATCGACCCACTGCGCATACAGATAACTCAGCTCCGCAACACGCGCGTCGTCTCCGGCCTCTTCATGAACACGGCCCAAGACGCAGGCAGAATTGACAGCCTCGCACAGCACCCAGTGCATGCGAGTATCTACAACCGCGCGTCCATCCCAGTCAGTGGTGTAAACGAAACCTTCCGCGCCATGTTTATCCCAGCCATCAGAGCAGGAACGGTTGAAAAGCTGCTCAGCAGCTTCAAGCATCCAATCTTCGCTCTCCCCCATAGCCAATAGGGCCGAACGGGTGTGGAGGATCAGTCGTGCCCATTCCATCCCATGTCCGGGGGTTGCGCCGTAGGGACGGAAAGGATCCGAAGGGCGATCGATATTGTGATCGGGAAGCATGTTCCACTCGGCATCGAAGTGTTCGGGAATACGCCAATGCAGCTGCTCAGCGGCCTCGGCAATGAAACGACAGATTCCGCGTGCCCGATCCAACCAGATGCGATCACCCGTCGCATCATAGGCTGCTAGGTACGCCTCGACGGTGTGCATATTCGCATTGACGCCGCGGTAGCTCTCAGCGCGGGTGTAATCACGGTTCCAGGATTCACGGACGCGTCCGAACTGGGGCTCCCACCAATGGAGTTCTTGGTCCGCCAGCGCGCGATCAAGAAGCTCACGAGCACCTGGACGACCAAGAACTGTTGCAGCGCTTGAGCAAAGAATGACAAATGCATGTGCATATGCCTGCTTCAAGCCGTCATTCGCTGGTTCAATTGCCTTCCAATGCGGGCCATCCTCGCGTTCAACAATCTCTGTCACGAGCCCGGAGAACCAACCGCCATTTTTGGCATCGTACATGGGGCCTTCAGTAAGGCAACGAATACCATGATCAACCAAGGGGATTGCCCAGTCGTACCCCTTAAGCGCCGCGAGCGCGAAAACATAGGTCATTCGCCCGGTAATCCACAGTTCAACTGGCTTTGAAGGATCCACTACCCCATTGCGATCCATGTATCCTAAACCGCAATCGACAACCGAGCCCGCCGCAAAATGAACAAGTTCTTCGAATTCTTCATCGAAGGCTTCGATAAGCTGGCGATCTTCCCACGGGGTCATCTTTAATCCTCTGTGCGTGCCGCACCTGCGCGACCTTATAGATACGCGTCTACGCTAACACGTTGCAAGAACATGCAGTAATTGAACGAGGAAACGCAGAAAGGTTCAGCGAACTGAGGCTGTAGGAACCTTCGCACTCAGCAAGGCTAAAGTCTCTTCAACGCACGCTGAGACCGTACGAACGCGAAGAACATGGTCGTCCAGAACGCGCGGGGATTGAGTTCCTACCTCGATGACGTCAATTCCGTGGTTGTGAACTGCCGCAGAGACGAAGTTCTTGCAGTCCTCACCCTGTCCCATGGTGATCAGAGCCGCGACATGTGAATCAATGTTTTCAACAAAAGCATCAAGTTTTTCGCGGCCACCAATCCAGCCGCGGCTACACGCTCCCAGCACCACGACATTCGGACCGTACCACCGCAGGGCCACTCCAATGACATGCGCGGGAAGAAGGTGCGCACGATCACCCAAAATGATGATGCTGGGCGAAGAGGGGAACTTAGGCTCGGGACGTTGTTCTGACATCACGCGAAGAACGTCATACATCGCTTGGCTGAGCATTGATGAACCCGCGATACCCGGAATTTCGCCGTGATAATCGGTAGCCATCACTTCAAAAGCGGGTTCAACCAAAAGCATCCACGTATGAAGCAGACCTTTTTCACTGACACTGGCTTCAATGAGATGAACAAGGCGGTCCCGATCGCCTGCTCGCGCGGCAACAACCAGTTCATCTGCCGTACGCGGGGGACGTACCTCTTCCAGCTCTCCCTTGTCTTGAGCAAGGACAATCGCAGCGGCATCAGAGGGGGTGACCCCACTTTGAATAAGCTCGATCATATGCGTCAGTCTGGCGACGTCTTCCGGAAGGTAGCGACGGTGGCTGCCTGCGGAGCGCTCTCCGGGGCCCAGACCGTAGCGCCTTTCCCACGTTCGCAGTGTCGAGGCCGAAACACCGAGTTTCGCAGAAACTGCAGTGACGGTCAGCGGCGCATCGTGAGCAGCGGGAAGCACGAGCTGTGCACGGGGCATGACCACTCCTGACGTGATGAAGGATACCTAAGTGAATGCTACCTAATTGATTGTCAGCTTTCCTTCTTGTCTTTTCCAGTCGAGTGGTCATATTTTGTCCGCTGACAGCTAAGAACCACTATGTAACGGGCAACAAAATTACTCTTTCAGCATTTCTGCAGCATTTCGTTATCTCCCGTAATAATGCGGTTTTCAGCGCTGCTTCAGCCATCTCAAGTTTCCTGTGAAACAACTATGATTCTGTGAAGGGGCCTTGAATAACTCTTGCACAATTCGGTACCCTTCTTGCAGTCCTTCTCGCCGAGAACGTCTCGTGCAGGGAAGTGCAATGAATGGAGGTACTCATGTCTGACGTCTCTCGTCTGCCGGGCCCGTCGATTGATGCGTGGGAATGGCAGTACCAGGGCGCCTGTCGCGACCTCGATACGGAACTTTTCTTCCACCCCGAAGGTGAACGCGGTTCAACCCGTCGTCGCCGTGCCGCCAACGCAAAGGCCATTTGCGCAACTTGTCCTGTCATTGAGCAGTGCCGCGAATATGCTCTGCGAGCTCAGGAACCCTATGGAATCTGGGGCGGCATGACCGAAGAAGAACGTCGCGAAGAAATTCAGCGCCGTCGTATTCGTCGAGTCTCCTGACACACTCACTACGTCATCTCGAACTCGCTCGGGTCGGTGTCCCGAGCGAGTTTCTTTTGCCTAGCATCAACCGCTCCACTATTCCCCGCTCTCTTCCCCTATTCCCTACTCTCTATGGAATAGACTGAAACCCATCCCCGTCATCCCGTGCGAAATGCGAAAGGTGTCCCATGGAATCTCGAGGCCTCGGCAAGCAAAGAATCATTGCCGTTCTTCTTCTTGCATGTGCTGTTGCTCTTGTTGCCGGCGCGGTCTGGTGGACCAGCCGGCCCTCAACTTCTCAATCTCAAGCGACGGCCTCGGCAAGCGCAGCCCCAACGCAGCAGGCACAGGAAAGCGCCGCTGCCCCACAGCAAACCCAGGCAGCCTACGCACCAACTGTTACCGATCAACAGGGACTCGACATCATCCACTCCCAGCAGCGTCGTGATGCCAATGATGCGCGAGCAAAGGGTTCAATAGACGCTCCCGTCGTGATGGTGCTCTACTCTGATTTCTCTTGCCCCTACTGCACGCGTTTCGCGAAGCAAGTCGAACCACAACTGCAAGATCTGGTCGATAACGGCACCTTGCGAATCGAGTGGCGTGATCTGGCACAAATTTCGCAGTCTTCCCCTCTTGCCGCTCAGGCGGGCATTGCTGCAGCCAACCAGGGACGTTTCTGGGAGTTCGTGAGCGCAGCCTATGGCGAGGCCGACCCATCCGGCCACCCCGAGTACACGATGGATTCCTTGACCGCTCTGGCGCAGAAGGCGGGCGTCCCCGATATCTCACGCTTCCAAGCTGATACCAACGATCCCGAAACGGCAGCAGCAGTCAAACAGGCACAAAACGACGCCTACAAGATCGGAATCCAGGGCACGCCCTTCATGTTCATTGGCGATAGCTTCATCTCGGGCTACCGCGACGCCGACTACGTGCGGGCGACCATCCAAAACCAGGCAGAACACCTCAAGAAGTGAATCCTCTTATCGCTTTCCTTGGTGGAGTATTGACTCTGCTCGCACCGTGCTCCGTCATGCTTCTACCCGCTTTCTTTTCCTACGCGTTTCAATCTCCACAGAAATTGATCGCTCGCTGCGGGATATTCTGGCTGGGCTTACTCACTCCTCTGATCCCGCTGGGCGCAGCCTTATCAAGCGTTGTCGCGCTGATTAGAGAACACTCGGCCTTCATTACCCAAGTCATCGCCCTTTTGGTGATTATTGCTGGACTGATCACGCTCTTCTCCTTGGACGTTCCTGTTTTCCGCGTGCGTTCCCTAGAAAAGACTTCTCGGTCACGCGATACGGCGTGGGCGGTCTACCTTCTGGGTATAACCTACGGAATTGCAGGGGTTGGTTGCGCAGGCCCCATCCTTGGAGCAGTACTGGCAACTTCCTCTTTGGGCGGTTCAGTCGTCGAAGGCATCATCGCAGTCATTTTCTATTCCGCAGGAATGGCATTTCCCCTCTTGGTGCTCGCACTATTTTGGCAGCATTCCGCGGGGCGTATCCAAGCGATCGTGCGTCCAAAACCCGTGACTCTATTGAAGCGTCAGACGACGTGGACGAATGTGGTCTCTGGACTGGTTCTCATCATTTTGGGTTTCACAATTTTCAAAATTGACTTGAGTAACCCTCTTGGCGGGATCGTCTACATTGGCACTCTTGCTTCGTGGGAAGAATCCATCATGGGCCTGTT
>CALIEP010000210.1 GCA_938022345.1 uncultured Actinomyces sp. | reverse complement strand
GGCTGCTGACAACCTTTGCTGCCTCGAACACCGGCGTGGGCATGGTTCGCCTGAATTCGACCCGCCGGGTAGAAGATCTGGTTCTCCACTACGCTCCCGGTGTTGTGACCGTGGGCGGTCGAATCCAAAGTGGAGTGATTGGTCCGGGGTGTACGAATGAGCGCTACGAGGATTGCCGTGAACTCGCGCAATTCTGTATCGACTCCAAGCTTCCTCTGGTGATCGATGCGGGCGCGCTTGACTTAGTTAAAGGCCTTCGTGACTATGCGGATGCGCATTCACGTTCCCTTTCGCGCGCTATTCTCACCCCTCATCACGGCGAGGCTGCGCGCCTTCTCGCCCAGTTGGGTAGTCCGCGTTCTCGCGCAGATATTGATGCTGATCCTGCTGCTTCGGCCAAGGAGCTCGCCTTGCTCACGGGCGCCGTTATCCTTCTGAAAAGCTCGACTACTGTCTGCTCATATCTCCATCATGACCAGGGGAGCCGGACTCAAGAAATCGTCTCGATTCCTCAAGAAACCCCCTGGGCTGGGGTCGCAGGTAGTGGTGATGTGCTTGCCGGGGCGGTCGCGGGGATCGCTGCGGGGTTCCAGGCGCGAGCTGAGCGCCGTCAGGGGAACCCGTCGATTTCCGAGGCCGAATGCGCAACCCTTGCGAGCCTTGGAGCGTGGGTGCATGCCCAAGCGGCTCTTCGGGCAAGCGTCAGTTCGGAAGGGCATGCGCATCCCATTCAAGCCATTGATATTGCCCGCGCTCTTCCAGAAATCATCGGTGAACTGTGTTCCTAGTCGCCGAGGGTGCGATACTTGGGGAGTGGAAACTTCCAAACGTGGATGCGGATACCCTTCGGTAGCATCCGTTGATCTTGCAGCATTCGCGCATAATCTTGCCCATTTGCGAAGCTGCGCCCCGTCTTCTCTGCAGATGGCGATCATCAAGGCAGATGCCTATGGACATGGTTTGCTTCCCCTTGCCCACGCCGCGCTGGGTGCTGGAGCCGATTGGCTGGGCGTCGCTCAATTAGCCGAGGCCTTTGAACTGCGTGTTGGCCTTGATAGCGCGGGGATCGCGCGTGATAGCGCACCGATCTTGGCATGGATTTCCACTGCTGGAAGTGATTTCGAATCCGCAATCCGCGCAGATATTGACCTGTCTGTGTCCTGGACGTGGGTTCTAGATGAGGTCTGCGCAGCGGCACGTCGCTGTGGGCGCCCCGCCAGAATTAACGTCAAGGTCGAC
>CALIEP010000209.1 GCA_938022345.1 uncultured Actinomyces sp. | reverse complement strand
ATGCCTTTAGCGGAATTATTCCTTGCGGCTTAGCTGATGCCGACGTCGCTTCACTCTCATGGTAGGTAATCTACTCAGATGTGCCCCATGCTGCCCATCTGCTTGTCCCCCATCTGATCCAGTCCATTACCCCTCAATTAGCCACGCGCCCAGAGCCAATTCACTGGGAAGAAGCCCCCGCTGGCGCATTCGCACCGACGGCCTCGTCGGAATCACAGTCGGAAGGACCCACGCAATGAGCACCCTGCCTGATCCCGAAGGACGCAAGCTGCTGCGCGTCGAAGTTCGCAACGCACAAACCCCGATCGAGCACAAGCCTGAATGGATTCGCACAACTGCTCGCGCTGGTGAGAACTACCAGGACATGCGTTCTCTGGCACGCGGCGCAGGGCTGCATACCGTGTGCGCAGAGGCCTGCTGCCCCAATATTTACGAATGCTGGGAAGACCGCGAGGCAACCTTCCTGCTCGGCGGAGCAATCTGCACACGCCGCTGCGATTTTTGCGATATTGCCACCGGCCGCCCCACAGAATACGACCGCGATGAGCCACGACGTATCGCCGAATCGGTCGCACAGATGGACTTCGCTATGCAACCATCACTGGCGTAACCCGTGACGACCTTCCCGATGGCGCAGCATGGCTCTACGCAGAGACAACGCGCCAAATCCGTGCCAAGAGCCCGGGTACTGGTATTGAGTTACTCGTCGACGACTTCCGCGGCTCGAACGAAGCCATCGACATGGTCATTGAAGCTGCACCCCAAGTTTTTGCCCACAATCTTGAAACTGTCCCGCGAATCTTTAAGAAAATTCGCCCAGCTTTCCGTTACGAGCGTTCCCTCGCGATGATCCAGCGCGCCCACGATGGCGGAATGGTCACCAAATCGAATCTGATTCTTGGTATGGGTGAGACCCGAGAAGAAATCATCGAAGCCATGCGTGACTTGCATGAATCCGGCTGTGATCTTCTCACGCTCACGCAGTATCTGCGCCCCTCTCCCCTGCATCACCCGATCGACCGTTGGGTGCACCCGGAAGAATTCATCGAACTTTCTGCCGAAGCTGAGGCTATGGGCTTTGCCGGAGTAATGGCAGGCCCACTCGTGCGTTCCTCGTACCGCGCGGGATTGTTGTGGGCAAAGGGAATGCGCGCCCGAGGCTTCGAGATCCCCGCACATCTGGCACACATTGAAAACTCGGGATCGACCCTGCAGGAAGCTGGATCGGTGCTTGACCGTTTGAAGAAGCGGCAGGAACTCCATCGTTCAATGGCTGCCGCGCAGTCTGCACAATGACAGAGCAAGAAACGAGCGGCGCAAGAATGCCCAATCTCTCCCCCGCTCATGCACTACTTGCTGCCGCGCATCAACGTCCAGATCGCCCCAGCCTGATTGATGCTTCAAGCGGACGCAGCCTGTCGGTCGAGGAAAGCGCGAGGCTCACCCGCGGACTCGCATGGTATTTCCATTCCCTAGGAATTGGGGCCGAAGACCGCATTGTTGTGTGCGCTCCAAATAGCATCTGGCACTTCATTGTTCACGCAGCAGCATCGTGGATTCATGCGGTCACTGTTCCCCTCTCACCGTTGCTTCCCGACAAGCAACTGCAAGAAATTTACGAGCTCGTATCCCCCGCACTGATCATCAGCGCCGA
>CALIEP010000208.1 GCA_938022345.1 uncultured Actinomyces sp. | reverse complement strand
CGAGCGTTAGTGATGTGGACCATAAACATTTACATCACTAACCACATTCGTCACATGAGTAACAGAAATCCAGCTTCATGAGATGAGAGATTGATTGCTCAAATTGGCATTTATTCAGTGACGAACATTAGGATAAGGGCAGATTTCAACCGCTTCGATGAAGGGACCGTGAATATGATGTCACGCCACCGCGGGATTTGGGCGTTTGCTACATGCGTGCTCTTGGGAGTATCCATGGCAGCTTGTGGCTCCGGATCCACAACGGGCGACGGCTCAGAGCCGAGCTTCGAGAAGACCGTCTTCTTTAGTACCGCGCCGAATGACAAACTGCGTGACCTCAGCTCCGTCTCCCCTCAGCCCGAAGGCAAATAAACTTTCAGCGCAGACGACGCAAAGCTTTTCCTTGGCAGCTACTCACTGGGTTTTAATGGAACATCAAAATCCGTCAATGCCTATACCGACCGCGGTTCTTACCGCTTTACTCTTCTAGGCGCATCAAAGCTTCCTCAAACAACTAATGACGGAAAGTCAATCATCAAGATCGACTACAAGTTTGAGAACCATTCAACTGGCGCGAAGGAATCACCCGATAACGCACTGCGCTGGGTTTTCTACGCAAGCGCATCGCCGCTTCCGGGAACTGATGAGGCAAAGGCACTCCTAGCCGGTTCAGGCGATCGCAATGATGTCCCGATTTTCAAGCTTTCCGATGTGGATGCGCAGCTGTTGAAGGCCCCAGATACCAGCCAATTCACCTCCGATGACCCACAGGTGAAGGACGCTCAGGAACCCCAGGGATACACCGGTTATCAGGCTGAGGATAAGCAGAAGACCTACTCATCCCTTTTCGTCGCACAGGGCGATCCAAATTCGACCAAGTTCTCCTTGGCGATGTGCACAAACGGTAAGGGACTCACCCCGGATATCTACTGCCAGACCGTCCAACCTCTGGAGGCAACAATCAAATGAGCTTCTCACGCTTTTTCACACGCACCATTGCGGCATTAAGCATTGTCACTCTTGCCTCCTTTGCCATCCCATCTGCTGCTCACGCTGACGACTCTGTCGATCAACTCAAGAAAAATGACCCCACCGCATTCGAATGGCTCGAAG
>CALIEP010000207.1 GCA_938022345.1 uncultured Actinomyces sp. | reverse complement strand
TCATCCTGCTTGATATTGACGGTCGCTTCGACGTGATCGCTCGTATCAATGGCGGCGGAATCTCCGGCCAGGCCGGCGCGCTGCGCCTGGGCATCTCTCGCGCACTGAACGAGATCGATCGTGACGCGAACCGCCCCGCACTGAAGAAGGCTGGCTTCCTGACCCGCGACGCCCGCGCTGTTGAGCGTAAGAAGGCAGGCCTCAAGAAGGCACGCAAGGCTTCGCAGTTCTCGAAGCGCTGATCTTCGCCTTTACTTCAAGGTGTGGCCCCAATCGGAAGATTGGGGCCACATTTTTGTATTTGAAATGCCTCGTTCTCTGCTTGCTTTCCTGCAATGTTGGTTGCTGGTCAATCGATTGAGTGAACAGTGAGCAGCTAGAATAGCGGTGGATTAATTTTCGAGCGGGAGGTACCCCGATGGCCAGGTTGTTCGGAACAGATGGCGTGCGTGGACTTGCAAATGTCGACTTGACTGCGCCACTTGCCTTGGAACTGGGTGAAGCGGCAGCACGCCTGACGATTCAGGGACGCCCGGCCTCGGGACACAAACCAAAAGCCATCATCGGTCGCGATACGCGAATTTCCGGTGAATTCCTCGACCACGCACTGGCAGCGGGCCTGGCAAGCGCCGGAATGGATGTTATCCGTGTCGGTGTCGTCACCACCCCGACTGTTGCCCACCTGACGGCCTCGTCCTCAGTCGATCTGGGCGTCATGATCTCCGCTTCGCACAACCCCATGCCCGACAACGGCATCAAGTTCTTCGCGCACGGCGGCTACAAGCTCCCTGACCAAGTCGAGGACCAAATCCAAGAGCTCCTCAATACTCCTTGGGATCGTCCCACTGGCGCCGCCGTTGGTGAGGTCGAATATGACGATGACTGGGCGGAAAAGTCCTACATTGAGCACCTCATGACCTCGCTGGGAACAGACCTGCACGGCTTGCGTATTGCGGTTGACTGTGCAAATGGTGGTGCGTCTTTCCTTGCGCCCGAGGCTTTCCGTCAGGCTGGCGCTGACGCGGTCGTGATTAATGCTGCCCCCGATGGTCGCAACATTAACGACAAGGCCGGTTCAACCCACCCCGAGCAGCTTCAGGCCCTGACCGTTGCTTCCGAAGCTGACTTCGGTGTTGCCTACGATGGTGATGCCGACCGCTGCTTGGCAGTGGACCGCGATGGCAACATTGTTGACGGCGACAAGATCATGGGCGCACTGGCTGTGCACATGCGTGATGAGGGCCAGCTTGCCAAGGACACCTTGGTTGTCACTGTCATGTCGAATCTTGGCTTGATTCTTGCCATGCAAGAGGCCGGTATTAAGACGATTCAGACCGGCGTTGGTGACCGCTACGTCCTCGAAGCCATGCTCGAGGGTGGATACTCCCTGGGCGGCGAACAGTCCGGACACATCATTGCGAAGAAGTACGCAACTACCGGTGATGGCATCCTCTCCTCGCTGCTGTTGGCACGCATGGTGAAGGAATCTGGCCGAGATCTGGCCGACCTCACAAGCTTTATCAAGCGCCTTCCTCAGACTCTGATCAATGTTGGGGGAGTGGATCGTTCACGCGCGAGCACCGACCCCGCCGTTCAGGAAGCAGTTGCCGCTGCCGAGGCCGTGCTGGGCAATACTGGTCGCGTCCTGCTTCGCCCCTCCGGTACCGAACCTTTGGTCCGTGTCATGGTCGAGGCCGCAACGCAATCCCAAGCCGATGGCGTGGCTTCGCGTTTGGCTGATGTCGTGAAGGAAAACCTAGCACTCTGAAACGGCTGAGGCTCTGCGGCCTCGGCTCCTTTAGCCTCTGCGAGCCACAGATTGTCTCCATACTGCGCGAGTCGGAATGGTGATGATCTGTGGCTTGGCTTTTCCGCGGGGTTTTTCAACAGCCCTGATGATCGCGTCTACTGCTTGAGAAGTCATCTCGTGGAGCGGCCACTCTACGGTGGTGAGTCCTAGCTCTGAACTGTTTATGGGATCTTGGTTGCCGAATCCAAGGATCGAAAGGTCGTGGGGGATACGCAGATCTAGTTCTGCTGCTGCTTTGAATACGCCGGGAGCCTGGGAGTCATCGGCAAGAGCGATAAGGCCAATTTCGCTATTTTCCGAGAGTAGGCGTAAAGCTGCTTGATAGGCAGTTGACGCATCCCAGTCGGGAAGTGCCAGCATTGTGAATCGCTTCCCGAACAGGGCCTCGAGCGGTTTTTGTCGGGAGTGATTTGTATTTGGTCCGGCAAGGAAAACTGCGTGTTGTTTCCCAGTCATTTGCGCGCTGTGGTCGAGGATTTCCTGAACTCCCGCGCATTCGTCAATTCTGACAAGAGCGTGCGCACCTTGGCGGTCGTCAGTATTAATCATCGACATGGCAACGACGGGAATCCCCAGATTTCCTAAAAGGGTCGAAGCAAAGCTCTCTGCCGAGGTCGTTTCACGAATGACACCCGCTAATTGGGTATCTCCAAGGACACCACGGATCGTTTCTGCGTCAGAGGGGTCTGCACTCGATTGGAATAGAGGGAGGAGTAAGTATCCGCGTCGTTGGATCTCAATCATCGCCGTCGTTAAAACGGTATGCACCACAGGAACGAAGGGATTATCCGGCAGTTCAGCCATCAATAGTGCGATGAGTCGTGAACTTCCGCGCCGAAGTGAACGTGCAGCGGCGTTAGGAATATAGTTCAGGTCTCGCGCTGCATCTTGGACTCTCTGAATTGTTGCCGGCGCGATCTTCACTTCCGGTCCGCGGCCGTTCAGCACCAAAGAAACCGTCGAAGGAGCAACTCCTGCTGCTCGGGCTACGTCGGCCCGCGTTGCTCGTTCCATTCTTTCTGCTCCGGATCTGCGATGGAAAAAGTGCGTTAACACAACAACTATAACGTGTTAGTCTTTGTGTACTGCAAGGAGTTTCAATGTTGACTCACCTGAAAGGCTCATCATGAAAATTATGCCCTCATACGCACCCTGTGCGGGAGCACTTTCTCCTGCTCGTGCGTATCTCGCTGATGATCCAGGGCAGATGAGCCTAGATGGCCTCTGGGCCTTCACCTATCACCGCGTTGATCCCAATCCCGGTGCGAATCCCGAAGAGGCATGTCCCCCGCCCCAGGTATCAAGCGAAGAGACGATCGATGTCCCAAGCCACTGGGTCCTTAGAGGAGAAGGTCGTTGGGGTGCTCCCGCCTATACCAATGTTGATTTTCCATTCCCCGTGGATCCACCCTTTCCTCCGGAAGATAATCCAGTCGGCGACTATTCGCGGTATTTCACGTGTCCGGAGTCGTGGCTTTCATCGGGAGGCCAGATTCGCCTGCGCTTCGAGGGCGTGGAATCCCAGATCATTGTCTGGATCAATGGCCAGTGGATTGGAATGGCTCGCGGTTCGCGCCTCGCCCATGAATTCGATGTTACCCAGATGCTTGTCCCCGGTGAAAATACGGTAACTCTTCGCGTTCATCAGTTCAGCGCAGGATCCTATCTTGAAGATCAGGATCAGTGGTGGCTCCCCGGAGTTTTCCGCTCCGTTTCACTGCGATACCTTCCCGACTTCTCCATTGAGGATCTGTGGATCAATACCGATTACAAGGCCGGGCAAGGATGTGTGACCCTTGAGCTCAGAGTACGTGGGGCGCAAAGCGAAACGCTTGAAGCGAGTCTGAACATCGAAGGCCTCGGCGCCTCGGTGCTCACGCTCTCGCGCGGGGAAGACGGGCGCTACCGGAGTGAAAGCATTGGCCTCGGCAATGTCGAGCCGTGGAGCCCACAAACGCCAAAACTTTACGCCGCACGCGTGCAAGTGGTGGGGGAGGGCGGCCGCAAAACGGAAGAACGCCACCTGCGCCTCGGCTTCCAAAGGGTTGAAATCGTTGATGGCGTTCTGCATGCCAATGGGCAGCCGCTGACGCTTGATGGTGTCAATCGCCATGAAATTCGTGCCGACGAAGGGCGAGTATTCAGCGAAGAATTTGCGCGCGCGGATCTTGAACTCATGAAATCGAT
>CALIEP010000206.1 GCA_938022345.1 uncultured Actinomyces sp. | reverse complement strand
CTTGGTGTGTATCTCGAACTGCGACAAGATCACTCCCGGTATGCTCATCGCTGCCATGCGCTTGAATATCCCGACGATCTTCGTCTCCGGTGGCCCTATGGAGTCTGGTGCCTCCATTGAAGGCGTTGTGGAGCACCGTCTCGACCTGATCGACGCAATGGTCATGGCCGTGGATAATTCGATTTCGGATACCCAGCTTGCCCAGGTTGAGGCCAACGCTTGCCCGACCTGTGGATCCTGCGCGGGCATGTTCACTGCAAACTCGATGAACTGCTTGAACGAGGCTATCGGCCTCGCGCTGCCCGGAAACGGCACGACTTTGGCTACGCAGGTTGAGCGCAAGAAGCTCTTCTTGGAAGCAGGACACCGCATCGTTGATATGTGCCGCGCGTACTACGACAACGATGACGATTCGGTTCTGCCGCGCTCGATCGCTACCAAGCACGCTTTCGAGAACGCGATGAGCTTGGACGTTGCCATGGGCGGCTCCACCAACACTGTTCTTCACATTCTTGCGATCGCTCACGAGGCCGGGGTTGATTTCACCTTGGACGATATCGATGCGATTTCGCGCCGCGTCCCTTGCCTCTGCAAGGTGGCCCCGAACTCGACGACCTACCACATTGAGCACGTGCACCGCGCTGGTGGAATCCCCGCCCTGCTTGGCGAGCTTAACCGCGCGGGCCTGCTGAACCGTGATGTGCACTCCGTCCATGCTCCTTCCTTGGAGGAGTGGCTGGGTGCGTGGGATATTCGCAGTGGCAGCGCCACTGACGAGGCCAAGCATCGCTACCTTGCGGCTCCCGGTGGCGTGCGCACGCCCCACGCCTTCTCGATGTCGAGCACGCATACACGAAGGATGGCGGTCTGGCAGTTCTCTACGGAAACATTGCGGAGAACGGTGCAGTTATTAAGAGCGCGGGTATTGACGAGTCGCTCTTCCACTTCGTTGGCCGTGCATTCGTTGTGGAGTCTCAAGAAGAGGCCGTTGAATCGATTCTGAGTAAGAAGGTTCAGGAAGGCGACGTCGTCGTCATCACC
>CALIEP010000205.1 GCA_938022345.1 uncultured Actinomyces sp. | reverse complement strand
AGACAGCGGGGGTAGAAGTCCGCTCATCATCAAGGACCTCGACCTCTACCCGCAATCCCTGACCAACACCCGGTCACCCACACTCAATTAGAAGAGCCCGATTACTCATTAGAGTTGAGGCGTTTGTGGATCAGCGGCAAGAGTACGTGATCAATATCGGCCTTGAATTGCGGATCGGATAGGTACTTGATCGCAAATTCCTGATTCTGATTCATACGATCGAGCACCATATCTTGGATCCGCTCGTTGTAAACGATCGAGAACATGTCGAGCGAGTTGTGGGCACGCGACTTGACTTCCGGGTCGTCCACCATATCCTCGGTGAGCTGTTCAATGACTTTGTCCATGTGGGTGAACTCGGTGCCCCAGCGGTCGTTGAGCTTGGAGATGATGTTGGACAGGTTATCCTTCTCGTCCTTGCTTGCTCCGCCCGTGTTGGGGTTGTTCGACAGTTGCCCTTGCTCATCGGCCAGGTCGATGGAGCCTTCGTAGACTTGCTGAAGGCGGTAGTACTGTAGAGCAACCTCGTCTTCGAGATGTGGGGCGGGGTCGCCCTCGATGTGGAGCTTGCGCACCAGGAGCTTGGCATAGGCGGCGAACCGGTGGAGTCGTTCGTCGTCGTAGCGGATGATGTGGGTCAGGAAGTCGTAGTTGCGGTTGAACTTGTTCATCCTCGCCCGCGCTTCGAGCTTGTCCTCATCCTCGAGTTCGTCAAACCGTACGACGGCCGGATCAAGGTAGGCATTGAGTCTGCTGAAGTCAAGGTTCGTTTGCTTCTTCGACTCGGTGAAGAAGACCTTGGTAAAGCCTTCGATTTCCTTGTCCGTCCACAAATGGTAAGAGGCGAGCAAGTGGTAGAGGTCGTAGACGATGTTTGGGTCGGTCTCCTCAGTGATGCCGGTGGAGATGTAGTAGTCCTGGAATGACTCTTTGATCTCCTCAGCGGTGTTGACAAAGTCGAGTACGAACGTGTCGGTCTTGCCCGGGTGCATGCGGTTGATCCGTGACAAGGTTTGCACCGCTTTGACTCCGTGGAGCTTCTTATCCACATACATGGTATGCAGCAGTGGCTGGTCGAAGCCTGTCTGATACTTCTCGGCCACGAGCAGCAGCTGGTATTCGCCACTGGCGAACTTCTCCGGCAATTCCGCTTCGGGGATCTGGTTGATCTGTTCCTCGGTGTATTCCACGCCCCCGTCTTCGACCGTTCCTGAGAATGCCACGAGCACGCCAAGGTCTTCGTAGCCCATGCGTGTGATGTAGTCACGGAAGGCGAAGTAGTAGCGCACCGCATGCAGGCGTGAACCGGTCACCAGCATGGCTTTGGCGTTGCCGCCAATCTCGTGAGCGACGTTAGCGCGGAAGTGCTCAATGATGATCTCGGCTTTCTGTCGCAGATTGTATGGATGCAGACTCAGGTATTTACCGAGCGCCTTGTTGGCTTGTTTAGTGGAGTACTCAGGGTCGTCCGCCGTAGTTTTCCCGACCCGGTAATAAGTCTGGTACGTCGTGTAGTTCTTGAGCACATCAAGGATAAAGCCCTCCTCGATTGCTTGACGCATTGAATACACGTGGAACGGAACCGGGGTGGCGTCGGGCACCGGGGTGCCGAAGATCTCGAGCGTTTTTTGCTTTGGAGTGGCCGTGAACGCGAAAAAGGACAGATTCTTCTGTCGCCCTTGAGTCCGAAGTTCCTGAGCAATTTGCTCATCGATCTCAAGCTGTTCTTCCTCAACCTGAGCCTCAGCCGCCACATATCGCTCAAGCAAGTCTTCTTCCGACTCTTTCCCTGCCGTGGCTGTATCCGCGAGCACCTGCTTGAGCCTCTCTGAGGCCTCACCGGTCTGAGAGGAATGCGCCTCGTCCACGATCACAGCGAACTGCTTACCAGTGGTAGCGACCTTGCTGACATCAACGAACGGAAATTTCTGCAACGTAGAAATAATGATCTTAGCTCCGTCAGTCAGCGCCTCCGTGAGCTGCCGGGCATTCTTATCCACCCGCACCACCACACCAGCCGTGTGATCCATTGCGTAGATTGTGTCCTGGAGTTGCTTGTCCAACACCCGCCTATCGGTGATCACGATGATCGAATCGAACACTGCACGCTGCTGATCATCATGCAGGTTCGACAGGTGGTGGGCCAGCCAGGCGATCGTGTTCGACTTACCTGAGCCAGCCGAGTGCTGCACCAAGTAGTTCTTCCCTGCACCATGAGACTTCGCGTCGGCGACGAGTGCACGCACGGCGTCGAGCTGGTGGTAGCGCGGGAAGATCAATTTGTCTTTGCGCCGGTCGTTGTCGTGCGGGATGAACTGGACGAAACGGTGCAAAATATCGAGCAGGGAATCCTTCGCCAGCACCTCTTCCCACAGATAAGACGTCTTGTACTTACCTGAAACGGGCGGGTTACCAGCACCATTGTCAAAGCCGCGATTAAACGGGAGAAACACCGTGTCCATACCTGCGAGCTTGGTGGTCATCCACGCCTCGTCAGTATCGACCGCAAAGTGCACCACCGCACGGTGGTTCAACCCAAACAGCACCTCACTGGCTGGTCGTGAACGCTTGTACTGGTCAATCGCGTCACGATAGGTCTGTCCGGTGAGCGGGTTTTTCAACTCCAAGGTCACCACAGGGATACCATTGACGAATAGTACAGTGTCTACAGAGTTGTCGTTCTTTGTCGAGTAGTGCAGCTGGCGCACTACCGTCATACGGTTCGCCCAATACTTCTCCGCCAATAGTTCGTTTAAGTCCGAGCCTGGAGCGAAGAACACCAGCTTGAAGCGCGCTCCCAGATCCTCAACACCGCGACGCAGAACCTCGATGACGCCGCGGCGATCGAGTTCGCGTGCTACCCGTTTGCAAAACTTTTCGCCAGCCTTTGCCCCGTGGATGCGCTCTAAACGTTCCCACTGCTGCGGCTGCGTGTCCCGCACGAAATCCAACAAATCACTCGGGTACAAGCCCAAGGCACGGTCATAGCCGCGCGGGTCACGAGACTCGTAGACATCAAACTCCGAGGGGCCAACATGAGTCAGCGTGTACTCGATCTCATCCTCAAACCTGCGCTCAGATGTATCCATCACGCCACCTCTCCCACGTGGACCTTGCCCGTCACAGCATCGTTAATCACTTGCTTGCGATACTTACCTAACAAATCAATCTGCCTATTGATGTGCACAATAGTTAAATCAATCTGTGCTGATTTTTCCTCGAGGAAATCGGCGATCTTCTGTTGCTCTGCAATCGGGGGGACGAGGATTGGAATTTTGCCGATTTCCTTGTAGTTTGCTGATTGGCGAACGCCCCCGCCGAGCGAGTAAAACACCTTTGCAAGGTCATAAAACCGCAGTAGCCATGCAAAGTATCCACTGGAGATTGGACCGCGGACCTTAAGGCCAATGTATGCGCTAGTGATGATTCCGCGCTCATCGGAGAGTGCACTTCGAAGGCTGCGTTTATCGTTTTGAAGATCAGTCATTCGAAGGACAATGTAGCCAGGTTCGACAATTTGATAAGAATCGAAGGACGCCGGGAGCAAACCAAATGCGAGATCGATATCTTTGCGAATGATCCGGCCATAACTTAGACTGAGCAGGTTTTTCTCTGACAAATCTGTGTTCTTGGCCTTGTTCTCATCGGTCACGATCGAGATGGTAGTCGTTTTCCAAGCTGCTGGAGACTCGGCGATCCACTCGATTCCACTGTCTCGCATCGGCGCATTCGGATCGAGGCCTCGAGTCACCGTGCGGGCAATCAACTCTCGACGGTAGCGCTCTAACAGTTGAACCTCACGAGCCATCTTGTTGACAAGTCTATCGATCTCAGCAGTCTTGCGGTCGATGAATCCCGTGATGATTTGTTGCTCAGAAGTTGATGGGAATACGATGGGCATTCCGTTCAACATTGGCTTACGTATCGAGTCAACGGTTGACTTAGCTGAACCTGCATCTACTTGCATTGGGAAGAACGTAGACAGGTAATAGAAACCAAAATCTCTTGTGATCTGTTCTGAAAACTGAATGCAATAGACGCGCTGGTGACACCCAAATGGCCCGCTCACTCGGTGAAAAATTCTGCCTGCGCCTGCACCATCGCCAGACATCAAGACAGCATCTGTGTTAAATGTGTAACGATCGGCCTTGCGAACGATGGGTGATCTGACATAGAACGGATACGGCCCGTCATTTGTAGAATCCACAGTGTCCATGTCGCCAGTACGAATTTGCGTGACACGAACGAGTTTCGCCGTTTGCCAGTCGTCAGGAACCTGCTGAATCCAGGGAATTTGATTGTCTGCGTTATCTTCTTGCATTACTTCACCTGCTCGCTGAAGAGTTTGGCGATATCGGCTTGGATGCTCGCGGAGAGCTCCTGTATCTCGGCGAGCGTCTCGATAGGGTCGCCGAGTTCTTCGTATTTGTAGAAGTAGCGGGTAAAGGGGATCTCATAGCCGATTTTGGTCTTGTCATGGTCGATCCAGGCGTCAGGGGCGTAGGGGATGACTTCGCGTTGGAAGTATGTCTCGATGTATTCATCGAATGGGATCTGCTCAGTATCGCGTAGATCCAAGTCTGGCTCTGGCTTACCTTTCGTATCTACACAGATATCCGCGTCAGGGTTCTTTGTGCCAAGTTCGGCGACGATCTTGCGTAGCGCTGCGATGCCGACCTTTTCACCACGGCCCTTGATGCCTTCACGGAGCAGGTCAGTGAACTCGTCGCGGTTGCGGTACACGCGCTCGGCGTCGAATGCCTCAAGGGTGGCGATGACTGCATCCTGCACCCGCTTACCCGCCTCGATTTCTTCGTTACGCGCAGATTCGGTTCGTTTCCTTGACGTTGCAAGATCCACGAAGGGCTTGGCCTGTTTGAGTGCTTCGATCGCGTCTGGGGTGGCTTGGAAGCTCAACCGTAGCGGGCGTTCCACGACAACTTCGCGGTAAGCAAAGTCTTCGGTGTCGAAGATCTTCGACTCTTCGGTTTCCTGGAACGCACCGTAGATACGAGTGATGTCGGCAATGTTATCTTCGGTGAGTTCTTTGCGCTTTTCGCCCAAGGGCTTGCGCATACGCTGGAAGTAACTGGTGGCATCGATCAACTGCACCTTGTTCTTACGCCTGCGTTCCTTGCGGTTGGACAATACCCAAATGTAGGTAAGGATGCCCGTGTTGTAGAACATCTGATCTGGAAGGGCAATGATCGCTTCGAGCCAGTCGTTCTCAAGGATCCAGCTGCGGATCTCCGACTCTCCTTGACCGGCACCGCCCGTAAACAGTGGGGATCCGTTGAAGACAATGGCGATACGGGTGCCTGGAGCATTCACGGGGTCTTCCGGATCATAGGGTCGCATCTTCGAGATCATGTGCTGCAAGAACAGGAACGACCCGTCAGAGACGCGCGGCGTTCCCGCGCCGAAGCGCCCCTGGTAGCCCTTGCGTTCGGCCTCATCAAGAATCGGGCCGGAGTACTTCTTCCAGTTCACGCCGAAGGGCGGGTTGCACAACATGTAGTCAAATCGCATCCCTGCCGTCTTGTCATTGGTCAGCGAGTTGCCTTGGTAGATACGTTCTTGAGCTTCGCCTTTGATCATGATGTCTGATTTAGCAACCGCATAGGTTTGCGGGTTGAGCTCTTGCCCGAACACCTCAAGACGCGCAGTGCTATTTAGCTCGGTGATGCGTTGACCGGCGATTGAAAGCATGCCACCCGTACCCACACCTGGGTCGTAGAGTGACGCCATTGCTCCCGGTGTACAGATTCGATTGATGTCTTCGTCTGGGTTAAACAAAATGTTAACCATAAGCGTGATGACTTCGCGTGGGGTGAAGTGTTCGCCAGCAGTCTCATTGGACAGCTCAGAGAAGCGGCGGATGAGTTCTTCAAAGATGTAGCCCATTTGGCTGTTGCTGACCACATTTGGGTGAAGATTGACCTTGGTGGAGGTGAACTCAGTTAACACTTTGTAGAGTAGACCTGCTTTATCAAGGCGCTCGATCACGTTATAAAAGTTATAGGCCTCCATCACCTCGCGTGCTGCTGGGGCGAAAGCCTGGACATAGTACGACAGATTTTGTTCCAGATTATCTGGATCATCGAGCAAAGTTTTAAGCGTGAAATTTGATGTGTTCCAAAATGGGTAACCTGTCGCCCTGGGGTACTGCGCCTCTTTCACCTTGGACGGTACTGAGGTGGCCTTGATATCCAAAACAGCTTGCTTCGTGTCTACCAGCACTGAATCCAAACGCGTGAGAACTGTGAAGGGAAGTACCACGTCACCGTACTCGTGTTCCTTGTAGTCGCCCCGCAATAGCTCTGCGATATTCCAGATTAAGGAGACGTGGCTGGTTTGTTTTTCAGTGCTCACTCGTGTCGATCCCTTCATTCATTAATCGTTCGTACCGTTCAGGTGAAATCAGCACCACGATGGGTTTGTCGTAAGGCTTGACATGGTAGGCCCATCCGGCTCAGCCGCTTCCTTGTTTTGATATGAAGCCTGAGCATGTGAAAAAGCAACGATGGTGGGTCGGCGCATCGGAACCGCGCGTATCTTCGGTGCCATGATTTCCCTGTCGTTGATACGGGTACTTCCAAGTCTCCCATACAACCAGGGATGATGGGGGCCAAACCATGCCGTATTACGGCAGCGTCATTATAAGCAATGTGTGTGGTAGTCGTGCTGTTGGAGGGGCTGGTTGTGAGCTGTCGTCGGATGCTGAGTGTTGAGGATCGCGCGGCGATTATGGTGGGGTTGGAGGCTGGCTTGTCCCAGGCGTGTTGGGCTTAGGCTGGTGTTGTTGACACTTCGTGAAGCGGGTGTGTGTGCTTGCGGAGAGTGAGGTGCCTGTTATGGGTTCTCGTCGTCGTTTTACGCCGGAGTA
>CALIEP010000204.1 GCA_938022345.1 uncultured Actinomyces sp. | reverse complement strand
GAAGGCTGGTACCTGACGGCTGAGATGGTCGACATGATCGAACACGGATGCCCGAACATCATCTGCGCGCAGCCATTCGCATGCCTGCCGAACCACATCGTTGGAAAGGGCATGTTCCGCGCACTGCGTAACCGCTACCCGCAGGCAAACATTGTCGCGGTCGACTACGACCCGGGCGCCTCGGAAGTCAATCAGCTCAACCGAATCAAGCTGATGCTGGCAACCGCTGTTCAACAGCACAATGCCGCCGAGCGCGATGGTGAAGACGATGGCGTGCTGCAGTTGGTCGGAATTGATTTCGATTCCGAAGACCTGGGCGGCGAGGCCGTTGCTGGTGCGTCCTGCGGTGGTTGCGGGTGCGGATCCGGTGGCGGTTCCTCTGATGGCGAGGGACGCCGTGTGGTCGGCTTGGGCATGCCTGCGATGCCGCCGAGGCGTGGTGCTGCTTTCCGCTGAGTTCAGCGTTGAGGTGTCGGCTGGGTGGCGCTTGCTTTCCGAGCTGGTGGTACCTGCGCTGACGCTTGTGCGGACAAGCGCTTGGCCGGCGCGCTCTTCTCTAGGGGAATATCCTCAGGAATAACCGTGTTTAGATAGCGGATATTTTGTGAAACGGAAGGGTAACAATGCGCCTCTCAGCACTGGAACAGGTTCCGCTTTTTGACGGATCGACTCCGCATCAGGCACTGGAAGACATGGTGTCTTTGGCTCGCTGATTAGAAGAGATGGATTTCCATCGCTTTTGGATCGCAGAGCACCACAACACACCGGTCTTTATGTCGTCCGCCCCCGAGTTGGTGATGGCTCACCTTCTGGATCGGACCTCGCGTATTCGCATTGGTTCGGGCGGCGTGATGGCCATGCACCAGGGCAGCTTGCAGATGGCAGAAAAGTTCTTCACTCTTGCCACCTTGTTCCCCGGACGCGTCGACATGGGATTGGGGCGTGCCCCCGGCGGCGACATGATCTCTGCTCGCGCGCTCAATCAGGGAGCAACGATTGATCCGGGGTCGATCAATGCCTTGATTGATGAAACTCTGGCTTTCATGCGAGGAACCCTGCCCGAGGGACATCCCTACGTCTCTGTTGGTGTCTACCCGCGCCCCGATGAGCTTCCTGAACTGTGGTTGCTGGGTTCTTCAGGCCAGAGCGCGGCTTGGGCGGGGACTCGAAACATGAACTACGCCTACGCGCAGTTCTTTAGCGGTCAGCAACAGCCCGAGGTCATGGACCATTACCGTGCACACCTGCCCGAAAATCTGGGTGAAGGTCAGGGACAGACGCTTTCCGCGCTCGCGGTGAGCGCTGCAGAAACTGAAGCGGAAGCCCTAGAACAAGCACTTCCGGCCTTGAGCTTCCGCATGAGTTTGCGTTTGGGACGTCCCGTGCGGTTCCAGCGACCCGAGCAGATGAGTGCCGAAGATCGGGAAGATGCACTGCGATGGGCACAACGCGATCGTTCGATCATCATTGGCACCTACGACCAGGTTGCTCAAACGATTGCGAACTTCGCGCGTAACCACCACGTTGATGAAGTCATGCTGATCAGCTACATCGCTGATGTTCAGCAAAAGCTTGCCCAGTACCAAGAACTCCAAAGGCGTCTTGGATAACGCCTGCCTGTAGGTTGTAGATAGCGCCCGTGGATAAGCTTGTGGCCCCCGCCAAAAGGTGGGGGCCACAAGCTTTGAAGCTAACGAGCAGTGATCACAGGGCCGCTGCGAAACGCTGTGCGACGTTCTCCCAGTTCACAACGTTCCACCAGGCCTTGACGTAGTCGGCCTTGACGTTGAGGTAATCCAGGTAGAACGCGTGCTCCCACATATCCAGCATGAGCAGCGGAACAGTTGCAACGGGGATGTTGCCCTGCTGATCGGTCAGCTGGTAGGTCACGAGGCGCTTGCCCAAGGTGTCCCATGCGAGAACGGCCCAGCCGGAACCCTGCAGTCCGAGGGCTGCAGCGGCGAACTGTGCCTGGAACTTCTCGAAGGAGCCGAAGAACTCGTTGATGGCGTCGGCCAGATTGCCTTCGGGGCGAGAAGCGCCGTCACCGGTCATGTTCGTCCAGAAGATCGAGTGGTTGGTGTGGCCACCCAGGTTGAAGGCCAGGTTCTTTTCCCACAGGTTGATTGCGGCAAAGTCACCGGCTTCGCGAGCTGCTTCCAGCTTCTCCAGTGCGGTGTTTGCGCCGGCCACGTAGTTGGCGTGGTGCTTGTCGTGGTGCAGCTCCATGATCTTTGCAGAGATGTGGGGCTCCAGTGCCGCGTAATCGTAGGGAAGTTCGGGAAGGGTGTAAATGCTCATCGGGCTCTCCTTACACGTAGGGGTTGATACCCCAAGACTAGTACTTAAGTCCCTATGTGTGAGTGCATAGGTGGGCGAGTTCACTCAGCGCTCAACGAACCACGCAAAAGGGGAGAGGAGAAAGGCTTAGTGGCCTCGGCCTCGGCGGAAAAGATGGGAAACCCCAACAACAACTCCGGTGATCAGCGAGCCAAGCACAATGCCAAACACTGCCGCACACGCGGTCTCAACAAACCAGCCAAGGAAACCACCGCCCGAAGCGAGCGCGTGTTCGATGGTCGACACGATGTTGTGGAAGAAGCCGACGCCCACCTTCGCGAGGTTTTCGATGACGAGGTGGCCGCCCACCCACAGCATCGCAACCGTTCCAACGACGCCGATTGCGTTGAAAACCTTGGGCATCACGCGCACAATCCCACGGCCGATATTATCCCCGGGACCGGGGCGGTTATCGTCCGGATGCGTCGCGCCCTTGGCCAAGCGAAGCCCAAAATCGTCCATTCGTACCAGGACAGCAACGATTCCGTAGACAAAGAAAGTCATGAAGAAAGCGACTGCGATCAAGACCGCGACCCGTATCGACATGGACTCGGCGTTCAGTCCATCCATGGAGACCAGCATGATTTCCGCCGAAAGAATGAGGTCCGTGCGTGAGGCTGAAGAAACGATGCTTTTTTCGAGGTCTTCCGCGCTTTGAGGGGCCGTATCTTCGGCTGAGTCTTCGTGTTCGGGAAGCCAGTGCAGGGCCTCGAGAACCTTCTCTCCGCCCTCAAAACACAGGTAAGCGCCGCCCGCAATGAGGAGGAAAGGCAGGACCTGCGGCGCAAACCACGTGAGCAGCAGCGCGACCGGCAGAATAACGACCAGTTTGTTGATTAACGAGGCCTTGGCGATTTTCCCGATAATCGGCAGCTCGCGCTTGGGGGAAAGCCCGGAGACGTACTGTGGAGTGACAGCGGTGTCGTCGATGACGACGCCAACCGCTTTGGCCGATACCTTCACCGCGCTTGATGCAACGTCATCAATAGACGAAGCCGTTGCTTTTGCCAGAGTCGCAATATCGTCCAAAAGCGCTACCAGTCCGCCAGACATCCACTCATCCTTTTCCTTGGGGACACAGGCATTCTAATGGGCGAGCGGGACGGACTGCGCGGTGGGGGAGCTCGTGGGAATATGTGCCTGAGAACTTGCGTGAATAAGTCGACGCAGATGCAGGTCAGGCGTGAGAAAGTAATGCTATGACGGAATCACTGATTGACACTCTTCCCAGTCCGACACCGGGATTGGAACCCGGACTGATCGCCCGCTTGGCCGCAGACCTGGGTAGCGCCGGGTGGAGCGTTGACGCGATGGAAACCATGATCAGCCCGACGGCGCGCGCTGCGCTCATGCGCAATCAACGGGTTCCGGCACTTCGCGAACTTCAGTGGAAAGATTCCCCAGCTGCGGTGTTGACGCGCTTCTTTGTTTTGGGCTGCGCGGAAAGTGGGGATGTTCTTGCGCAGGCTCTGCCCACTCTTGGGGTCCACGGTGCGGTCGACTTGGGATTGATTTTTCCTGCACTCGATGCGGAATCGCCTTCCGGCCAGCAACTTTTCACAGCAAATTACGACCTGCGTCCTCACGCGGCACAGCTTCACGGCGGCCTCAAAAACTGGTGGATCCTATCGGACCTGGGTGAAGACGTGACGGGTGAACCCATTCGCCCAGACCACGTTCTGGGAATCGGTGGCGCAACGACCTCGCTCTTGAAGGCGACGCTTCGTGCTTCCGTCGAATCCGCATTGGACCTGGGGTGTGGGTGCGGAATCCAAGCCTTGTATTTGGCCACACACGCTACTCGCGTTGTTGCAACAGACCTGTCGGTGCGAGCCTGTGAGATCACGCGCTTCAACGCCGCGCTTAACGGTGTCGAATTGGATGTTCGTCAAGGCTCACTGTTCGAACCGGTTGAAGGTGAAGAATTCGATCTCATCGCTTCGAATCCGCCCTTTGTGATCACCCCAGACTCGCTTCGAAGCTCAGGGGTTTTGGAATACCGCGACGGCGGAATGAGCCGCGATCATCTGGTGCGCACGGTGATACGTGAAAGCCCGAAGTACCTCAAGCCCGGTGGTGTTGTGCAACTCCTTGCGAATTGGGAGATTCCCGGATGCTTGGGGCACCCTGACGACTGGGAAAATGTTGTGAGCTCGTGGGTTGAAGATCTTCCCGTTGACGCATGGATTGTCCAGCGCGACCGGCTTGATCCCGCGCACTACGTTGAAATGTGGCTTCGTGACTCCGGTCAGCAATTGCACCAGCGCGAAGACTACGAACGTGAATACGCCCAGTGGCTTGATGATTTTGTTCAGGCAGGAGTGGTCGAAATCGGCATGGGCATGGTCGCCCTGCGAAAGCTCGATACGCCGCGCCCCGGCGTGTGCGAATGCGATGAACTCGAAGGGGGAGAATCCCCATCCGGTGAAGACGTCCAGCGTGCGCTTGGATCCTTGCGGCTCCCAGATGATCTCAGTGACCTACACCTGTACTTTGCTTCCGATGTGACGGAAGAACGGCATTTCCTGCCCGGGGCGCAAGATCCCTCTGCCTTGGTTCTTCACCAAGGGGGAGGACTTGGACAATCGGTTGCCTCGACCACTGCTTTGAGCGCCTTGGTTGGTGCATCGGATGGAGAGCTCAGCGTGGGGCAGATCTGCGGGGCGCTTGCAGCCCTTCTGGAATGCGACTCTGCGCAGCTTCAGGAAGAACTGTTCCCGCAGGTGCGCACCTTAATTCGGTGGGGATTCCTTCGAGTCGAATCGGATCAGGAGTAACTGAGATGCCTTTCCCCGCGCTTCTGATCCATCAGCCGCCCCTGTGGGTGTGGTTCCTTGTCAGCACATGTGAATTAGTGATCCGACTGGTTGCATTGGGCGTAGTCCCGAAGCGGAGGCGCGCATCCACGTCTACCGCGTGGCTTTTGCTCATCTTCTTATGGCCACTTGTTGGCGTTCCCCTCTATCTGATCTTCGGATCTTGGTGGGCGATGGGAAAGTCTCTGCGCTCTGATCCAAAGGCGCATCAATTGGTTAAGAGCATTCTGGGTGCGGCTTCTCACAAAGCTCACAGTGGCGGAAACCCCGAAGGATCCGCAGAAATTGACGAAGGCAGCAGCGCTCTGCCTGAGCGAACGGCCTCTTTAATGCAGCTCAATAGGAAGCAAACTTCCTTCCCTGTTAGCAGCGGAGAAGTGGTTCAACTTCTCAATGACACCGACGAGACCTTCAAGGCAATGGCCCGTGAGGTTGATCGGGCGCAACACCACGTCAATGTCCTGTACTTCCAAACCTCATGGGATCAGTCCACTGATCCGCTCTACAAAGCCCTGGTTCGTGCCTGCGCTCGCGGGGTAAAAGTTCGATTGTTGATAGACCATCACGGGCTTCGCACTATTCCCGGATGGCGTGGTTTTACTCGAATGCTTGACGAGTCTGGGATCGAATGGCATCTAATGCTGCCCATGAGCATCTTTAAAGGTCACATTCGGCGTCCTGATCTGCGCAACCACCGCAAGCTGCTCATCATTGATGGGCAGAAAGCCTTCATCGGTTCACATAATTTGGTGGCTGCAGACTATGACACTCCTGCCTACCAAAAGGCGGGAATTGAATACCACGATACTTCCGTCGAGGTAAGCGGTGTGGTGGTCCGTCAGGTTCAAGCTGTTTTCGCTTCAGATTGGTACTACGCCACCAAACAGGAGCTTTCGTTTGAAGAACTTAACCTTCCCCGGGATGGCGAAGTGCATGACGGCGCCATGGGACAACCGATGCAGATCATTCCATCCGGGCCTTCGTATCCCTCAGAACCGAATCTTCGGATGTTTATTTCGATGGTGACGCAGGCTCGGCACTATGTCTCTATTGCCAGCCCGTACTTCATCCCGGATGAACCACTGCTTGTCGCGCTCACCGGAGCGGCAATGTCAGGAGTTTGCGTTGACCTCTACGTTTCAGAGCAATTCGACCAATTCTTGGTAGGACATGCTCAGCGTGCATACTACGAGCCTCTTTTATTATCCGGAGTCAATATCCACCTCTACGCTCTGCCCAATATGCTGCACTCGAAGTATGTGGTGATCGATGGGGAGCTAGCTGCTATCGGCTCATCGAATATGGATTACCGATCCTTCGGTTTGAATTACGAAGTAATGCTTTTGGCTCAGGATCCTCATCTTGTCCAACTTCTGGAGGGGAATAACAGGCGAATCGAAGCATCTTCGCGACTGCTCAGCCTTGAGGAATGGAACGCGCTTCCCTGGTACAAGCATTACATCGATAACATCTGCCGTCTGGGTAGTGCGCTGCTCTAGAACCGCGGGAGCTACTGGCCGTAATGGTAGCGGCAGGAGATGATCCAGAGGGTTTTACCGTCGTCGCTAATCTGGTAGATCAGGCGGTGACGTGAGTCGATTCTACGTGACCAGTACCCTGAGAACTCGTAACGGAGGGGCTCAGGTTTGCCAATGCCCTCGTTCCCTTTGCGCTGGATGTCCTTGATAAGTGCGTTGCTGCGCTTGGGGGTCTTGCGATCCTCAAACTGCC
>CALIEP010000203.1 GCA_938022345.1 uncultured Actinomyces sp. | reverse complement strand
CGCAGTGTTCTTGGCGAGAATCGAAATGCCCTTTTCGCGTTCAAGATAGCCTTAATCCATCACGCGTTCTCCGGTCTTCTCAACCGTATCGCGCTCATTGAAAGCACCCGACTGCCACAACATCGCATCAACCAAGGTGGTCTTGCCGTGGTCAACGTGTGCAACAATCGCGACATTTCGTAGATCTTCGCGGATGGTCATAAAGCTCCCTATACATTCTCGACGCGTATCACAGCTAGCTTATCGCCGTTTTTGAGGAAGTCCCTTGTTCGGAGGGCTATGTGTGAGGCGTTACTCGCGCTATCCTTGTCCAATGACAAACCGACGCGTCTATCGCGCCAGCAATGACTGCTGTGATGCGAGCTTTTCAGATTCAGGTGCCCAGGTCCTTACATGGCAACCTTCTGGCACCGAGCCTGTCCTCTGGCTCTCCGAACGTTCTCTGCCCTGGGCATCGACGCCCGCACGGGGAGGAATTCCGATTTGTGCACCGTGGTTTGGTGTTGCAACAGCTTCCTTTGCTGCACCCGGATCCGAAGCGCAAAACCATGGATTCTTAAGAAATGCAACATGGGAACTGATTGAACGTAGCGATTCCCATGCACTTCTTGAATTCGTTTACAAACCATCCACAAACGCTGAGATGGCAAAATTCCCCCATCGTTTCACGTCGAAACTTGAGGTCACTTTCGGGGCGGAACTTCACCTGGTGCTTTCGATGAAGAACACTGATGACGAAGCCTTCTACGTCGATGAGGCCTTGCACTCCTATTTCAATGTTTCCGATGTACGTGAGATTTGCATTCACGGCCTCGAAGGAGCAAACGAACTGGATACTGTCCGCGACGCACAAGGTATTCACGAAGGTCCGATGAGCTTCACGAACGGTCGTGTCGATTCGATCTTCGATACAAGCAATGGATCAATCATTGAAGATCCTGGTTTCAAACGACGGATCATCGTTGAAAAAGAACACTCTGCATCGACAATCGTCTGGAATCCTGCCGAATCTAAAGCAGCGGACATGCACCACGAGGACTGGAAACACTTCGTCTGCGTCGAAGTAGGCAACGTCCGTCGCAATGCACTACTCCTTCGCCCGGGACAATCTCACTGGATGTCCTTGACGATCAAGGTGGAAGAACTCACATAGGCGAGATCTTCACTGATACGCCCCGTTGCCCCCGAGCTAGGCGAAGAATCTCTTTCTAATTGCCGTGGTTCCTACAGCCCGAAACGCTGTGCGAGCCACGGCAATCCGTCTTCAAAGGCCGCGCTCCACACCTTCCAGGAGTGCCCACCCGGATAGGTTCGCGTCTCAATGCGCATTCCCGATTTCTCCGCGACATGATCAACCTCAATGAGACCTTCTTTAAAGGCGGTATCAGACTCTCCCCACGAGATGATACCCGCGCTTTCCCCATAGCGATTGTGACTCATCAGATGCACGGGATCATTCGCTTCATAGAGCTGCCGAGAGCCGTCAAATCCGTCCGCAATCGTTCGCTCTTCATTACCGAGTTGCGGATGCGCTTCACCTGACATGTCAAGGAAA
The DNA here is from genome assembly GCA_938022345.1 of uncultured Actinomyces sp. GTDB lineage: Bacteria > Actinomycetota > Actinomycetes > Actinomycetales > Actinomycetaceae > Pauljensenia. The sequence goes on along the minus strand of CALIEP010000203.1, from coordinate 8,310 downwards.
CTGCGGTACAAATCGGGAGCACGGGTCACGACTTGAAGCGCGCAGGTTCCACCCGATGAAAGACCAGCAATGGCCCATTGTCCCGGATCAGAAGAGACGGGGAAATTAGCGCGCAGCCAGCTCGGGACATCCTTTTGTACATAGGTCGCAACTTTCCCATGGGAGGTGTCGGAGCACAGAGGATTTGCTGTTTGGCTGCCGTACACATCAACAACAGCAATAATTGGGGCCCGTCCATCATGCTGCGCTGCGAATTGATCCATCGTCTGGGGAAGTCTCCCCAAAACAAGCCAGTCTTGTGGCGTACCGGGCTGGCCAGACATCAGCACAATGACCGGAAGCTGTGCACTGGGATCTTTGAAATATGACGGTGGAAGATAAACAATGGCTTGCCGAGGGGTAAAGGAGGCATCCGAGGCGGGAATGTCGACACGGACAAACACCCCCTCTGCGCTGCGCGCCAGAGTGGCAGCATCATCAGGTGTTTTTAGTTCATCCCAAGAAATTGTCTGTACTCCCCCACCAACGACTTCCGCCATGGTGGGATAGGCCTCGAAATGATAGTTAATCCCCAGTGCAGCTCCAATCGCCATGAGCATCCACGCGCACAGCCCGGCAAGAAAACGACGAATCCAGTGACGGCGACGAAAGAGAGCGACGAGAATCATCACCGTAGCAATAAGGGCTGGAGCCGCCCACAGCCATGTCACGCGCCCCAATCCCTCGGCAACCGGATGCCAGACCCTTTCGACAAGGTGATGGACAATGACAAGAACGATGACACCGCCACAAGCGCTGACAAACCGCACCTTGAGGGAAAGCGGCTTCATGACAAAAAACCACACCCAAGCAACGGCTGCAAGGATCAAGACTGCAGCGATCGGCAGAATCCATACGCGCAGAAGTGGAAATAGCTTGAGGAAACTAATCACGTGACACCAACTTTGCTGCGACCCCAACAGCACTGATTGCACTCATATTTGGCAAATAAGCATGCGCAATTGCCAGACCAACTGCAGGCGCATTCGCGATGTCGGGAATTGCAAGATACAGGGGGACAAAACGAACTTGGAATTTCTTCTTGTAGGCCAGCAAGGAGCGGAAACCATAGACGGGTTCCATCACGCTCCCCATCACATCAAGAACGGGGGCGAAAGCGAAGCGCGAATCTGCCAATTCGGAGCTTTCCTCACACTGGCCCGATTCGGCTAGAGGTGCCCCCGACAGGGAAATGAACTGGAGCCCCTCTTCTTGCGCCAGAAGAGCAGCTTGGCCAATGAGAAAATCAATGGCCAAACGGAAACCAGAGTCATCTCGACGCATCACATCTAGGGTCAGGCCGACCACTTCACCACCTGAGTGAACGGGCATCCATGAGGTCACCGCGTGGATACGCTCTTCCTCATCAAGAGCCAACAGAAGGCGCGTATCCGAGTCATTAATTTCACGCAGGCCGCCTAGGGTAAAGCCCATCTCAGGAAGAGCCTTCTCATCGGCCCATGCCTGGCAGATCGCATCAACCTGTTGCTTCAGCCCAGCGGGCAGACTCGGATAGGAGGCCCATTCGGCTCGGATCCCCTCACGCTTTGCATGATTGAAAGCGGTGCGTACATCCTGGAACTTCTTACCCTTGAAGGCAAGATCACCCAGATCAATAATGGCTTCCTCAGCAACCTTGACGGTGGACCAGCCTAAACGATGCGCTTCTCGCGCCCACTCGTCGTGGACCGAATAGAGCGCCGGGGTCAGTGCAGCATCGCTTGCAAAGCGAGCAAACTGAGAAATCACTGCTGGAATATCGTCATCAGCTGCGGCACATTGTGTCAGTGTCAACGCCACGCCAGATTCTTGACGGTAGGACACTGCCGCGCGTTGATCAGGACTAATCCACGTCGAGTTTCCCGGCCATGCGAGCATCCACCCCAAAGAGCCTGCGCCGTGCTGACGCAGAAGACCGATTAACTCGTCATGAGCATCATGTCGAAGCTCAACCGGTGCAAGGAAAACTTTAAGAAGGCAAACAGCGACGACAATCCACACGAGCGCGGGAATCCAGACTGTCGAAATCGAGGCAAGGAAGGTCGTTGCATAGACCGGAGTATCAATCAGCCACTGTGCACCAGCGGGAGCGTATGAGACAACGTAGGCTTCAAAAAGGCTGAGTAAATCCGCCTCGGGAACAAACTGGTCGGGAATCAAAACCCCAATGACAAGCGCAATGAGCGTGCCGAATGCAGCGCAGACAGCAATGACACATGCACTGCGCACCCAGTAGCGCCGCGCAATGCGTACCTGGAACGCAGAGGAATTCCACGCGGTCAGCAGAAGCGTTACTAGGGGGAAAGCGACGCTGATCAGAAGCTTACTCATGGGAATGGAAGGGATAAAAAAGTCATCGCCGTCGAGGCCCTGTGCTTCATTCACCGAAAGCGCGAAAACCATGATCTGTGCGACGCCAATAATCGCGAGCACGCTCTGAAGAACTAGCGTGCCCACCCAAGCGCCACGACGGCCTCGGAAAAGGCCAAAAGCCAAAACCAACTGAACCACAAAAGGAATCGAAGCCAAGATCAAGGGAGCGTAGAGCATCATAGAATTGCCGTACATCTCTTTGACACAGCTCATGGGAGCAGCGCTTTGCTGGCACAGCGCCCACATATATTGCTGGATGGCAAGCTCAGGAGAAAAAGCAGCGCGATCAAAAGCGATGAAACCATTAGCGCTGAAATTCCAGATCGATCTTACGGCGCCCAAGGTGGCGGCAGTAATTACCAAGGGAATCACCCGGCGGACGGGATCTCCAATTCCCAGCATTGAACGCCCTCGGTTTGACCAGCCAATCGTGAAACCGCCAATGATCCACCCGCATAGGAAAGCGATGAGACGTGCCAGTGCCCCCGCAGTCGAAGAAAATGCCAAGAGAGCGCTCAAAACGACAAGGGCGCCGATTCGAGTGCGCCACGCCCATAGGCGATCCATCTTCGCGCTCGCGGTTCCAAGCAGCGCAGTGAGGATCAGGCTTGCTCCTGTCAGCGGACCACTAAAGAGTGGGTAGAGACCACTGCGAGAGATTCCCTTTACTAGAGCGACGAAGGCCCACATCCCCGCTAAAGACATGGGAAGGGAGATAACCGCAGAAAGAAGCCAGATTCGCGATCCGAGGAAACGTTCAAGAAGGCCGCCGATGATCACCATCATGAGTGCAGCACTGATCATCATGCCCATCGAAGGACTCCACACAACCGTCGTCACAATGGCGAGCGGATGAATTGCACCACCCTGCGCGGCAAGAGACTGATTCCAGTGGCCGTGGCTCAAGTGGGCAGCAATCCCGACAAGCATGATGATGAGCGTCAGGATGATTGAACATGGAGCAGTCCGCAACCAGTTGAGGAGAACCGGGAAGCTACGACTCCAGACACGCGAAAAAGCAGATGCCGGACGCGCCTGGGGAGCCTCGTCAGCCGTGGGTTCGCTTTCAGCGCTCATGAAACTCCTTCTGGCAGACAAACTTCGATTCTCTGTTTTTGATCTTAGATCGTGCTGCCCTCAACTCAACTCGAAGAAGGAGATTATCAGGGTTCAATAAGGGACAATTTCAGGGGGATCACTCACATAGAGAGGTCCAACTCCGTCAATCCCACGTACACTAACTGCGGCAGAACAAGGAAAGGACGCACATGGGATTGCGTAAAGCACTGGCTCACACTGTCATGCATCTATCACGATGGACTTTCGCGCCTGAGTTCCCTCTTCCCGATCGTTGTTTGGTTATCGGTGCGCCTCACACGTCAAATTGGGACGGCTTCTACATGGTGATGGCAATGTGGGCCGTCGAGCGTCCTGTGTCTTTCCTGGTCAAGAAGAATCTCACCGACGTCCCTGTTATTGGAAGTTTCGTGAAGGCGATCGGCGGGATTCCCGTTGACCGCGAACATCCGGGACACCTTGTTGAGCACATCATTTCCCTTGCTGAATCCAAGGACCATTTCGTTCTGGTTATTACCCCGAAGGGAACCCGTTCCGTTCGCCCCTATTGGAAGTCTGGTTTCTACCGAATTGCGATGGAAGCTGATCTTCCGATTGTTCCAGGTTTCATCGATGGCGCGAAGCGTCGCTACGGGTGGGGCAAGCCAATGCAACTCACCGGCAACCGCCGCAATGACATGGACAAGATCCGCGATTTCTATAGTGGGCTTGTAGGTATTCGCCCAGAAAACACCTGCGTTCCTCGGTTACACAACGAAGATTCTGAAGACTAAAATTCCCCGAATTTTTGCACGTAAATCAGTGCGTTAGCCGCGGTGAAGCCGACACAGGGTCATGACCAGTTTTTCGACTGCTCCCTGTGGGTCCTTCGAGGCGCCTTTTGTGTCTTCGTCAGCTTGCGCAATTGCAGTGATTGCCGAGGCCAAAGCGGGGTCGGGCCATGCGCGAAGTTCGCGTCGAGCTCGTTCTGCTTGCCAGGGCGACATCCCTAGGTTCTTTCTTCCCGAAGAAGCGGAAACTTTAGCCATTGCACGAAATTTCATTGCAATTGCGGCAACGAGCTGCGCCGGCGCGCTTCCGGTCGCATAGGCATGGCGAACCAAAGTCAGAGCCCGTGCCGCGCGTCCATCGATAATCGCATCCGCGACTTCAAAACTTGTTGCTTCAACACGTCCGGAGTAGTACTTCCGCACGGCATCAAGCGTAATTTTCCCTTCCACATCGCTGAGGAGCTGTGCCACCGCGGCTGCGAGCGCGCTCAGATCATTACCTAGGGCATCCACTAAAGCCTGAGCTGCCTCAGTTTCTATGCTCCGATGGGCTTGTCGCACGTCGGAGCGGACAAAGTCGAGCTTGTCACGATCATTCTTTAAAGGCTCTGCCGGAATCACGGGAAAGCCAGCTTTGGCAATCGCATCGAGCAGCTTCTTCCCGCGCGCATTGCCGCCCGGATGGCGCATAAAAATCCAGACATCGGCTGCAGGGGCGGATACATATGCCTGAAGGTCAGCCGCTAAGGCATCCGTCATATTCTCCAGGTCGGGAATGATGATCATTCGGCTTTCACCGAAAAGCGAAGGTGAAGTCAAAACATCGAGTTGCCCTGCTTGATAGGTGCCAGCTGATAGATCTGTTCGTTCAAGGGCAGGATCAACCTCATGTGCCTGACGACGTAACTCGCTTAGTGCCCGATCTGCCAGTAAACTTTCGCTTCCTTTGATGAGGACGAGGGGGGCAAGAGTTGGAGATACCGGTGCCGCTTGTGTTTTGGCTGCCATAGCTCTCCTTTGCTGATCGTCACCATCATTTCTTAAGCAATGCCCTCTAAGTGTGGCATGTTCTGTTTGCCTCTACGAGGAGAAGCGCCGAATTTTCACCCTCACTACCCAGATCAGTAGGAGAAGGATCAGCGCAGTGATAAGACCAGACCACTCTCCCACCGTGATTCGTGCACCTGGGAGTACAGACAATCTGGAGGCAACCATTGATATCCACGCGGTTCCCCAAGACGTCAACCATGCGCATGCATAGCCAAGAGCGGGCCATATTTGAGCTGCAAGTGCTGAGATAAAACACCCTACAGTCACAGGAGTCACCAATGGTGCGATCAGTAGCTGAGCGGGTATTGCCCATGGACTGACCCACGAATTCATCGACAGCATGATCGGAAGCGTAGCTAGTTGGGCTCCCAATGGGACACTGATGAGTTTGACACTCCATTCAATTCCTGACCGGATACATTGCGGAATCGGGCCCACTTGAGTGACACCGGTCTCAATCCAAAGTGCAGGAACACTCACTCCCCAGGTTGCAAGCACTGAGAGTGTAAAACCCAAGGCACAGGCATCGTAGGGCGATATCAGACAGGCAAGGATAATGACAGTGCTCAACGATGAGTAAATTCCCCCTTCCCTATTACTCCACATTCCAATAAAACCAATAACGCTGACCGCAAAGGAACGCAGCACTGACGAAGCGGGGCCAACAAGTCCAGCGAAAAGCAACAGAACTGAAACTTGGATAATGATCGCTATGCGACGTTTCTTTGTTGCAAGAAGACCAACTGTCATCATCAAAATAGACATATGAGTACCTGACACTGCTGTGAGGTGCGCAAATGACACGGTCTTCATATCATCACGCATTTGAGCACTGGCTTGATGGTCATCTCCCAGTGACATTCCTGGTATCAGCGCACGTGCGTGCTCTGGCAATGTCACAACAACCTTTTCGAGGTTCCTCCTGACAGCTTGAGAAATACGAGTCCAGTGACCGTTTGGAGGAAGGCGCTCCAACGATTTGAGTCGAAGCGCGCCCACGTTCGGAATACCGTGAGCCCAATTGAGATCACAGGTCCCACTAGCAAGAACTCGATCTTCGCGTCGAAGTGTTGTCATAGATTCGCGCGTGGATACAAGGAGAAAGCTCAGGTGTTCTTTACTTCCAAGAAAACGGGCACGAACGTAGTGGCTCGGTTTATTTCTTGTGTTTGTTGCTTTCTTTCCTTCACGTACTTCACTCAGCAAAACAAAGGAAGCATTGCGCAGTTCCTTTCCTTGCGCACATAACTGTGTCGCTTCGTTTTCCCAGCTCGTTGCGCGACTTGAAGAGATCACAATGCACGTACAGCACAGGCATATCGTGACAATAAGAAGAGGAGCGCATTCACTGACGTGTTCTTTTCCGAACCCCTGAAATCCTTTCGGGGATAGGAGCACAGGGAAGAGCAGAGCTATGCATATTCCGGCGCATAGAAGAAGTGGAGCTCTGTTCAGTGCACCCCAGGTACATAACCAGGATGAAATCGCTGAGGGCACTAAGCGGATGTCAATCGATGAGACCCTCACGAGCAGGCACCAATTCGAATTTTCTCCAGTATCGAAGCTCCAATTCCTGGAACTGCTACTAGGTCGTCCACACGTGTGATCGGATGAGACTTCCTATAGGTGACGATACGCGCGGCCAGTGCCGGTCCAACTCCATCGAGTCTTTGTAGTGTTTGAGCATCTGCTTGAGTGACGTCGATGCAGGTGGCAGCTTGACCGGATGGAACTTCATCCTGTGCCTTTGAGGAGTTCAGAGAGGGAACCTTGATCTGTTCACCATCAACGACCAACCTGGCAAGGTTAACGCTGTCACGGTCCGCGTCTTCGGTAAAACCTCCAGCTTGATCGACAGCCTCCGAAACGCGAGAACCATGTTTGACACGGACAACTCCAGGAGTGCGCACTTGTCCTGTCATATGAACCATCACCTGGCCGCTAACTCCCGTTCCCACCTCGCCGGACTGCTGAATCCCTGGGCTCGAGGAAGAGATAGATCCGGTGCGATCGGCATGTGCACTCGGAGATTCGGCATCAGAAGCCAACAGATTGTCTTCTTCTACGCGACTATTCCAGGTATGGGCAGCCCCTGCAATTAGGGCAAGAAACAGGCAAATCGCAATAAATACTCGAGCGGTACGCCATCGCCAGCTCCAGCGCAGGCCTCGCCCCTGATTTTCATCATCGCCTTGAGGATCTTCTTGCTCGACGCTCCTATCTGCATCCTGATCGGCCTTGGCAGACTGAGAGGCAAAGACTATGCGTTCCAAGTGTCTTCTACGGCTCAGATGAGATTGCACGTGTGAATCCATGCCTTCAGTGTGTACATCTCTCAACTCCAGTTCAGGGTCCGTGAGCACTTCTGTGGATGAATCCTTGATTCACATATTTTGTGGATAATTTTGCGTTACAAAGAATGATACTTTGTTGCCATCAACGCGTAAAGTGTGTTTAAAATAACGTCAAGATCTACACCTTCTCGCTCAAGGACTGTCATGCGTATCGGCTTCATCGGAACAGGTGCAATGGCCTCGGCTATTGCACGCGGTGCCGTGGCCGCTGGCTTCAGCGGCTCGGATCTGATGCTTGCTGATCGACACCGCCAAGCCGCAGAAGACTTGGCTGATGAGCTGGGAGGCGTTGCACTCGCATCGAACCGTCAGGTCGCCGAGCAGAGCGACCTCTTGGTTCTTGCAGTGAAACCAAACGTCCAGTCTGAAGTCATTCGAGAGATTCGCGAGAGTGTTCTTTTGGCTAAGCAACTCTGCGTCGTCTCTATCGCTGCGGGCCGTACGACAGATCAGATCATTTCGGATTTTGGGGCAGCCATTCCCCTGGTCCGCGTCATGCCCAATGTCAATGCACAGGTCGGCCAGTCAATGAGTGCCCTTTGCCCCGTGGGGACAACGGACGAACAACTCGCCGCTGCTCGCAAGCTTCTGGATTCGGTCGGTGAAACGATCGTGTTGGATGAGAAGTACTTCCCTGTTTTTACAGC
>CALIEP010000202.1 GCA_938022345.1 uncultured Actinomyces sp. | reverse complement strand
GCCGGGTCCCTTACCGCACACGTCACAAACGGCAGCCACGATGTTCTCCTCGGTTTTTCTTACACGATTAGTTGTCTTGATCATGACGATCAAGAGGCCATTGGTGACAGCTCACCGCAGGCAACTATGACACCTTAACTGATTTCGCCCTAAATAACCAAGTCCACAGAGGGAAATATGCGTGTCAGGTGGCACACATGTGCCTGAAAGCGGAACAATGTTGAAGGTATCCCACATCGCAGCACCGTCAGGTTAAGACATCGTTATAAGGACAAGTTGTGGCACTAGATTCTGGAGTTTTGGCGCGTAGCTTCCAGATAGCGGCTGATGAAATGACAAAGCTCGCCCCTTTTATCGATGATCTCGACGGAGTAGGTGGGGGGGACTGTGATACCGGAACAAACGCGCGTGTCACCTTCCAAACTCTCGCTCACGGGTGTGCGCAGCTTTCCGACAGCGATCCACTTTCCGTTGGTCTTGATTGTGCGATCCAGTCGGGAATCCGCGGTGCGCTGGGACATTGCGGCGTGCTTCTCGTGTCGATTTTTTCCTCTTGGCATTCAGCGCTTGATGATGCCTCCATCAGTCCGGTTGTTCTTCGCCGCATGCTCTTGGCGACCCCTTCCGCTCTGAAGGCTACGCATGCCCAGGGAAGTGCCACGGATGCAATGCTGCGCGAGGCATGTTCAGAACTCGAAGGACTTGGTGATACGCTTCCCGAGGTTCCCCAAGAACTCTCCGCGTTCTGCGCTGCCGCACAATTCGGCCTCGTCGAGGCCACGGGATCTTCCAGTGCTGCCATCGACGCCGGTGCAGCGGTCGTTGCGCTGATGTTCAGTGCTCTCGATGCTGCCTGCCGCGATGATCTGGGGATGCTCGAATCTCTTGCTGCAATGCTCGCAGAATTAGCGGGGCATGGAAGCGCTCGGGTCCGTCCACATGCACCGACACCTGATCGTGCATTCACAGTCGATGTCATTCTTCAAGGAACCCTTGATGATGTTGATGCTCAGCGTCGCCAGCTTGACGCCCTGGGAGCGCGTTATTCCTGGGCTGGACATGCCGATCTTTTTGGATTGGGCGAATGGCGCTTCCACATTGATACTGCCGCACCTTTATCTGTCCATCCCAAACGCGGTCGGACACTCCGCTTCCACGTCGCTGATGCACGCCCCGATGAAACAATTGGAATCGATACCCTTGCTGATGGCGTGACACACCGAGGCATCAGGCTCTTGGAACGCCAGCCCATTCGCAGGGTGGAACGTGCCGCAGTCGTTGTCTGTACTCGGGTTGCGGGAATGGTTGAAGATCTTGCCCTCAGCGGTGCCCAAGTTTTCCTTGATCCTCAGCTTGAAGATCTCGAGGCTCTTGTTCTTCCTGCGCGCTGTGCATCGACTCGGGTGGAACTCATTGTTCCCAGTGATAGGGAGTGCCTTGCCCTTGCTCAAAGGATTAGTGCCTCTTATGTGCGAATGGGGGAGGAAGAACTCGATGTTTCTATTGCCTCCTCTACAAATGAGTTGGAAGCATTGGCGATCAGTCGGACCTGTGCACCACTCTTTGTACCTCAACCCGGAGGACGCGCCGTCGCGTCTAAGC
>CALIEP010000201.1 GCA_938022345.1 uncultured Actinomyces sp. | reverse complement strand
AACACGACTTGACTATGGCACAGGCTTAGGACGAACCGGCACGATTCACACCGCACACGGCACTATTTCGACTCCTGCGTTCATCCCGGTTGGAACAAAGGCGAATGTCAAAGCCCTGATCCCCGAGATGGTGCGCGATCTGGGTGCGCAGGCTGTACTTGCCAATGCATACCACCTTTATTTGCAACCTGGTTCGGACATTGTTGACGAGGCCGGTGGCGTAGGTTCCTTCATGAATTGGGGTGGCCCGACCTACACAGATTCCGGCGGCTTCCAGGTTCTTTCTCTGGGGGCAGGGTTTAAGAAAGTTCTTTCAGCCGAGTTCAGCGGTCAAGCAAGCTTCGATGATCCCAAACTCAATAAGCAGGCTGTCAAGGCTTCACGTGCAGTCGTCGATGAAGAGGGAGTGATTTTCTCAAGTCACATCGATGGTTCGAAGCACCGCTTCTCTCCCGAAGTTTCGATGAGCATTCAGCACGAATTGGGCTCGGACATCATGTTCGCCTTCGATGAGCTGACCTCGCTGCTTCATCCTCGTTTCTATCAAAAAGAATCCCTTGAACGTACCCATGAATGGGCCCGTCAGTGTTTGGCTATTCATCAGCGCCTCACCAACGAGCGCGTCGGAAAGCCCTACCAACAGCTCTGGGGCGTTGTGCAGGGAGCACAATACGAGGATCTTCGCCGACATGCCGCCCGCACCTTGGCTGAGATGGACGTTAACGGTCAGATCTTCGATGGGTTTGGCATCGGCGGTGCACTGCAGAAGGAAAATCTGGTAACAATCGTCTCGTGGGTGAGTTCCGAGCTCCCCGAGGATCGTCCTCGCCACCTTCTGGGGATTTCCGAACCCGATGACCTTTTCCGTGGAGTCGAGGCCGGAGCGGACACCTTTGATTGCGTGAATCCTTCGCGCGTTGCGCGAAATGCGGCAATCTACTCCCCCGATGGTCGTTTCAATATTACAAACGCCCGTTTCAAGCGCGACTTCACTCCCTTGGTCGAGGGCTGCGGTTGCTATACCTGTACTCATTACACCCGCGCATACGTCCACCACCTGTTTAAGGCAAAGGAAATCTTGGCCTCAACACTGACGACGATTCACAACGAGTGGTTCACCGTTCGTCTCGTCGATGCCATTCGTCACTCAATTGACAACGGTGAATATTCAGTGTTTAAAGAGGAAATGCTTGGGCGTTTTTCAGGCGCCTCGCGCGCTAACCTACGCTAACGTAAGTAGTAGTTTTCCTACTAGGAGTGGACATGGTTTCAGACCTCACATTGCAATCCCGCAGGCAATACGACCCGGGAACGCCACTAGAGGTACCCGTGCCGGATACATCGTTGATCACTCTTTTGGAGACCTCTGCACGGCTCTACCCTGAACGCATTGCAGTCGACTACTTCGGCGCTACGCTGACTTACGCTCAGCTCTATGCTCAGGTGCTTCGCGCCGCACAAGTACTGACCGAGATAGGTTTGCGCCGTGGCGATGTCTGTGCCATCTGTCTTCCCAACTGCCCACAGGCCCTAGTTGCTTTCTATGCATGCATGCGCATTGGTGTCGTCGCCGCAGAGCACAACCCACTGGCACCCACCGAAGAAATTCGCCAACAACTCGATCGCCACCGCGGAAGAGTCGCAATCGTCTGGGAAAAATCGGTTGACGCTTTCATCCGCCAGGGCGACAAGGCACTGGATACGATTTTCACTGTCGACATTTCGGCCGCGATGCCGCGCTCACAGCGCATGCTCTTAAGCCTTCCAATTGAGCGAGCGCGCCAGACCCGCGAACAAATGCGCGCCGCGCGACCTAAAGATGCCCACTCATGGGATCAGGCAGTTGCTCATGCACGATTGATCCATCCTGATACTCCCCAAGCAACCGGCGACGACTTAGCCGTCATCCTTCATACCGGTGGTACAAATGGCGTTCCGAAGTCAGTTCCTCTCACCCACCGCAACATTGGAACGAATGTCAATCAATGTCGCATGTGGGTATGGAAGCTTCACGAAGGTGCCGAAACCTTCTACTCCCTATTACCCTACTTCCACGCCTATGGATTGACTTTCTTCATGTGCGCAGCAGTTCATCTTGCTGCCACGCAATTGCTTCTTCCAAAGTTCGACGTCGATTTGGCGCTAGAAGCCCATAAACGCCGACCTGTGACTTTCTTTGTCGGGGTTCCTCCGATGTTCGAACGCGTGATGAATCGCGCTGCTGAAAAGAACGTTTCCCTGAAGACGATTAAGTGGTCTATTTGTGGCGCAATGCCCCTCTCGAAGACGTTGGCTCAGCAATGGGAAGAGGCAACCGATGGGATGATTATCGAGGGATACGGGATGTCCGAGACGTCTCCCGTTATCGCCGGTTCGCCTCTTGCCGATAATCGGTACCACGGCGCTTTGGGAGTCGTTTTCCCCTCAACCGATGTCCGCTTAGTCGATCTTGAAGATCCCAGCATTGATGTTGAAGACGGCACTCCCGGTGAGATCATCGTTAAAGGCCCTCAGGTCTTTAGTGGCTACCTTGATGCGCCCGAAGAAACGGCTCGCGTTTTCACTGAAGACGGATGGCTACGTACCGGCGACGTTGCGATCAATAAGGACGGTTTCCTTGTGATGTCCGATCGCAAGAAAGAACTGATTCTTTCGGGTGGCTTCAACGTCTACCCCTCTCAAGTCGAAGCAGCAATTCGCTCAATGCCCGGTGTTAAGGATGTTGCAGTTGTTGGGCTTCCCACAGGAGAAGCGCGCGAAGAAGTCACGGCAGCGCTGATCCTAGAAGATGACGCGCCGATGATTACCTTGGCACAGGTGCGCGCATGGGCCGAGAAATATGTCTCTCACTACGCCCTTCCGCGTCAGATTGCGATCATTACTGACCTTCCCCGCAACCCGCTGGGCAAAGTCATGCGTCGTAAAGTCAAGGAACAGCTTCTTGACCCCGCGAATCGAATGATTGAAAGTGCCCAAAAAGCGATTGGCGAGGCCGCGGCAGCAGTGAGTGAGCGTTTCTCCGCCGGCGATACAGCAACAGAGCAGAAGACCGACGACAATGAGTGAGAAACCTCAGCGCCAGACAACACGCTTGATTCGTCATTCACAGGCACTTGTCACATCGCTTTCCCAAGGAGCTCAACGGCTAGGATCACATACTGCTGCACGTCTCAGGGCGCGTAGTGGAACTCAGCCAAATCCCCGACCCCATCAGGCTCCACC
>CALIEP010000200.1 GCA_938022345.1 uncultured Actinomyces sp. | reverse complement strand
AAATTCTGAGCCCAGCCGCGCATAGGAGGTAAAGCCTCGTCCACTCAAAACCAGAGGGGAGTGGATCTCATCCGCGAAGATCAAAGCGTCGTACTCAGACACCAAAATCTGCAAAGCTCGCATCTCGGACTCTGTTAATACGCGCCCCACGGGGTTCCACGGATTGCAGAGAATTACTAGGCCAGCCCCGGCCTCGAGACCTGCCTTAATCCCTTCGAGGTCAAGGGTCCACCCACCCGGGTACGCATCATCGTGCAACGAGGGCACGTCGATAACCGGGTGACCCAGCGCGGGAGGAATTGTCAAGAATGGCATGTAAGCGGGGGTTGGCACGATAACCGCTGATCCGGGGCGTACCAGATACTGGATCATTACTTCCAACGCTGGAAGGACAGCGGGTGCCATGCGAATTGAGTCGACATCAAGATCCCAGCCGAAGCGCTTCTTTTGGAATTTAGCCGTGGCTTGGGCAACCTCTGGCGCAAGCCACCGGGGGTTGTAACCCAGCAAACCCTCGCGGATAGCGCGGGTCATTCGTTCCTCGACACAGGGAGCGGTACCAAAATCCATCTCTGCAACCCAAGCGCCCAAGACGTCGCTGCCGTCCGTGGGCTTAACTCCCGTCCACTTCAGTGAACCGATGCGACGGAGTTCCTCAGCGCTGAAAAAATCCATGCGAAAACTTCTTTCCAAACGTGCCAAAAAGGCAAAGTGTGTGAGCTACCTCCCAGTGTAAGGGGAGTGCTGATAATTCGGAATTCGCCTTCATGGTGTGAGCGAAGGTAACAGCGCGGGCATCCCTCAATGGGGGAGAGGCCCTGCTCAGTCCTCTTACACCCATTGAATTGACGCGAGCGCAATAAGAAGGGGGCTAAACTAGGGTATTATGAGTGTGACTACTGCAAGTGGCGCCGATGTTCGCGTCCGATTCTGCCCCTCGCCAACTGGAACCCCCCACGTGGGAATGGTCCGTACCTGCCTCTTCAACTGGGCATACGCGCGCCATACCGGAGGCACCTTCGTCTTCCGCATCGAAGACACCGATGCTGCCCGCGATTCTCAAGAATCTTTCGACCAGATTCTTGACTCGCTGAGCTGGCTGGGACTGGACTGGGATGAAGGTGTCGGTAAGGGTGGCCCGCACCCGCCGTACCGCCAGAGTGAGCGTATGGACATCTACCGCGATGTCGCCGCGAAGCTGCTTGAGGCCGGTTACGCCTATGAATCCTTCTCAACTCCAGAAGAGGTTGAGGCTCGTCACCTGGCCAAGGGGGAAGACCCCAAGCTCGGTTACGACGGTTTTGACCGCGATCTTAGTGAAGAGCAAATCGCTGCCTATCGCGCTGAAGGTCGTCAGCCAGTTCTTCGCCTGCGCATGCCCGACGAGGACATCACCTTCACCGACCTGATCCGCGGTGAGATCACCTTCAAGGCCGGCTCGGTCCCGGACTACGTGATTGTTCGCGCCAACGGCCACCCGCTGTACACGCTGGTCAACCCCGTTGATGATGCACTCATGGAGATCACCCACGTCCTGCGTGGTGAAGATCTGCTCTCATCGACCCCACGTCAGATCGTTCTCTACCGTGCGCTGGAAGAACTGGGCATTGCCAAGTTCATGCCTCGCTTCGGTCACCTGCCCTACGTGATGGGTGAAGGAAATAAGAAGCTGTCCAAGCGTGACCCCGAATCGAACCTGCTCCTGCACCGCGAAGCCGGAATGATTCCCGAAGGCTTGAACAACTACCTGTCCCTGCTGGGTTGGTCGATTAGCCCGGATAACGACGTCTTCTCTATGGAAGAGATGGCCGCGGCCTTCGATATCACCGATGTGAACCCGAACCCGGCACGCTTCGACCACAAGAAGTGCATCGCGATTAACGCCGAGCATATTCGTCTGCTTGCTCCGGATGATTTCCGAGGCCGCATCGTCCCCTTCCTCCACCGTGAGGGATTGGTTTCAGCTGACTCTTACGAGCAGCTGACCGCTGACGAGCAGAAGATTATGCAGCACGCTTCTCCGCTCATCCAGACCCGCATCCAGTTGCTGGGTGAGGCTCCTGGAATGCTGGGCTTCCTCTTCACCGAAGACGATGCGCTTGAGCTGGATGAAAAGTCCGTATCGAAGCTCAAGTAGAATGCTCCTGAGGTTTTGGATGCGACGATTCACTACATCGAGAACTACGACGGCCCCTTTACGACTGAGGCACTTGAGCATGCCCTTCGTGAACTGATCGTTGAGGGGATGAATATTAAACCTCGCGTGGCCTTTGGCCCGATTCGTGTGGCTGTCACCGGTCGCCAGGTTTCCCAGCCGCTGTTTGAGTCAATGGAGATCTTGGGCCGCGAGAGTGTGTTGAACCGTCTGCACGCTCTGCGTAACCAACTGGGCTGAGCATCTGACTGATACCTAATCGCAGGTGCGTGGTGATCAAATATGATCAGTGCCACGTGCCTGCGATTTGGCATCTGAAGCGCATTTGAGTATTCTTTTCTCTTGTCGCCGCCTTGGGTTTAGGCCCGAGCGGATTGCGCCATGGGGTATGGTGTAATTGGCAGCACGAGTGATTCTGGTTCATTTAGTCTAGGTTCGAGTCCTGGTACCCCAGCCATCGCAAGACTTCTTGCGAGTTGAAAGGCCCCCATCGTCTAGCGGCCTAGGACGACGCCCTCTCACGGCGTTAACACC
>CALIEP010000199.1 GCA_938022345.1 uncultured Actinomyces sp. | reverse complement strand
CTATCGACGTGCACCCATTGGCAGTCTAGGGTGATTCCAACCGCAAGCACATCGAAGCGTTCGCGATCAATCGCATGAAGAACACCGGCAGCGGTCGCACAGGACACCAGGTGCTCACTGGAGCGTCCGCCGAAAACGACAAGGACGCGAGGACGTTTGACTTCACTCATGGCCTTAACCCTACCGCGTGGCCAGCCCATACCGTCACTCTTCTCATGCCCGCGTCATTCGATGTTCAACACACTCAGGGTTTCAATCCGGTATCGACTTTGCCAAAGGTCAAGGTTCCACTCCCCGACGCAGTCCGCCCCCATTAGGATGAGGGAAGTCAAACTCGTCGATCGCTCAAGGAGGAGATCGTGAAGGCGCACCATTTTTCATCTCTATGCGCACTAGTCCTTCTAGCCACGCTCAGCGGATGCTCCCCGACTCCCGCGCCCTCGACAAACAGCTCAGCTACGGCCTCGGCAAGCGAAAGCGCGTCTTCCTCCCCCACTCCCGAGGCCACACCCTCTTCCACCCCTACTCTTGAGAATCGGGAAGAAATTCCCTCGCGGAAGGCATCCCTGACGCAGGGTAAAGAAGACGCTAATCACGCACCGGTCTTTCACGACCTGCGCGTCGGTGAACACGATACCTTCTACAGGGTCGTCGTTGAGTTCACCGGAAACGACGATGTGGGGTGGCAAGGCAGGTGGACAACTTCCCCAGCAACCCAGGGTAAAGGCGATCCAATCGATCTAGGGACGCCAATTTACCTTGAGTTGTCCTTGGAAGGCGGAGCCATGCCCGTCAGTGAAGAACTCCAAAAAGACTACTACAAGGGCGAAAGAACCAAGGAAGTCGGGCCGATTCGCGTACGCGAAGATGGAACCTTTGAGGCGAATACGCATATCGTGATCGGAATGGATCACAAGCGCGAGGTGACTTTGAGCGCGCTCAGCAACCCCTCGCGCGTGGTGATTGATATTGCGAAGTAAGAAGTACGGGGTTTAGATCTCCACCCGCTTCTTCAGTTTGCGATCCCACACGCCCTGCGGGGCATCTTCGCCGCGAAGAGCAGCAAGTTGATCAATCATCGTGCGCTGAATACGTACGGTTGCTTCATCAACAGCGTGATGATCAGCAGAACCGGTGTCATGGCGAAGGTCATCCAGGTCGATTGGCTGACCAATGCGGACGCTCACTTTGCGTTGGGGACGAAAATCGATCAGCGCCGATCCCGAACGCATAATTTTTTGCTCTCCCCAGTGGATGAAGGGAATAACATCAACCCCCGTGTCCAGAGCAAGACGCGCCGCACCGGTCTTAATGCGCATTGGCCACTCATCAGGGTCAGTGGTCAAGGTGCCTTCGGGGTAAATTGCCACGCATTCACCATCGCGAAGCGCCTTCGCTGCCGAGGCCAAAATCGCCCCCGGTTCCTTCGACTTTCGATCGACCGGAAGCAGTTGCATCCGACGCATGGCGCCACCCAAAAGCGGCACCTTGAATAGCTCTGACTTGGCCATAATGCGCACGGGAACGTCCGCTTTCATCATGACCCACAGCAAACAGACCGCATCGATGTTTGACAGATGATTACATACCAGCAGGTATCCGCGGTCCTTGGGAAGATTTTCAAGACCTTGGACGTCAATCTTCATCCACGGGACCATGAAGCTGCGGAAAACGCCTCGCGCGAAACGGTAGAAACCTGTGAGTCGGTGAGTCATGTGTGTAGTCTATCCAAGCAAGCTGCTGGGGCCAAAGACCAAGAAGACAGCGCTGGAACATGCTACAAGTTCGCGCTAACTCCCACGGCTTTAAACAAAGACGCGGAAAACCTCAGGGCTGACCGAGATTTCAAGTGGGCCTTCTCCCACTTGGTCGCCATCTCCCATTGCAACTAAACCGGCACTATCCCAGATCTTGACGCTGGTGACCTGTTCGACGTGAAGGATCGGATCATCGACTTTTCGCATTGCAAGGACCCGTGCAAGAACACGGATCGCTTGACGCTTGGGTACCGGGTCCACGGTAAGAAGCTCCAGACGGCCATCACTGGGGTTAGAGCTAGGAACAATATTGATCCCGCCACCGAACCATCCGGAATTGGAGACTGAAACAAGCCAGCCCCGGATTCGCCTTCGCACCCCATCTACTTCTATTTCCATAGTTTTGGGGTGGAACTGTTGAAGAGCCCGCAAGGCACCCCAGGCGTAGGCGAAAGTACCTGAGGCAAAAGAGGTGTCATTTGCAATCTGGTTGGCCAAGGCATCTAAGCCGAAAGAGACAATTCCCAGCACCTGAGCCGGTTTTTCTTCGAGGTCCTTGCCTTCGAGGTCCTTGCCAGGCGAGCGTGGCCGTTGCCCGGCGGCATCTTGCCCGTCATTTACCCTATTGAGCGCGCGCACCTGCATAGCGTCGACGCCTCTGATCCGAGGATGTTCCCCCGCGCCCTCAGCACAGATTTCCAAGGCCGTTGGCAGGCTCCGCACATGCGCGACCGCGTCCGTCCCAATTCCAAGGCAACGGCACAGATCATTTCCTCTTCCTCCGGGAAGAGGAATCACCACTCCCCCGCGTGCCCCAACCTGAGTAGCAATGCGAGCGATGTAGCCATCGCCGCCTAATACTGCAACCCAGTGATTGGTGCATGCTGCCGCCAAAGCTGCCGGATCATCCGAGCGGTGAGTGACTCGAACGTCGACGTTCCATCCTTGGGAGCGTAAAAGTGCCGCTACCTTGGGAGCTCGACGTAGCGCGCGGCCTTTCCCGGAAAGGGCGGAGACAAAGAGCTTCAGTTTGGGTTGGGATGGCTGATCCACGGCTGTGGCTTTCGACAGGTGCGTCAGTCTTCGTATTCCACACGAGCATTGAGCTCATGAAGCTTGCGAATAAAGTGCTCGTAGCCGCGGGAAATGACATCAATCCCTGAGACAGTCGATGTACCGGTCGCGGTCAATGCTGCAATCAGGTGCGAGAATCCGCCGCGCAGATCCGGAACGACAATATCAGCGGCGTGCAGCGGAGTCGGTCCCGAAATAACTGCTGAGTGGTAGTAGTTCTTCTGACCAAAACGGCAGGGCGTTCCGCCCAAGCACTCGCGATACACCTGGATATTTGCGCCCATCTGACGTAGTGCAGAGGTAAAACCAAAACGGTTTTCGTACACCGTCTCGTGGACGATCGATAGTCCTTCTGCTTGAGTGAGGGCGACAACCAGCGGTTGCTGCCAGTCAGTCATAAAGCCGGGGTGAACCGCGGTTTCCAGGGCGATGGAGTGGAGTTCGCCGCCGGGGTGGTAGAAACGAATACCTTCTGAATCGATATCAAACGCGCCACCGACCTTTCGGAAAGTATTGAGGAAGGTCGTCATATCTGGCTGATGCGCGCCGCGTACGTAAATATCACCGCGGGTCGCAAGAGCTGCAGCGCCCCAAGAGGCGGCCTCGATACGGTCAGGCAGAGCGGTGTGGCGGTACCCACTCAGGGACTCCACACCCTCGATACGGATGGTGCGGTCAGTGTCGACAGAAATAATGGCGCCCATCTTCTGCAAAACATTGATGAGGTCCATGATTTCAGGCTCGATGGCAGCGCCCTTCAGCGTGGTAATTCCATCGTTGCGAACCGCAGTCAGCAGAGTCTGCTCGGTTGCACCGACAGAAGGGAAGGGCAGCTCAATAATCGCACCGCGGAGACCGGAAGTAGGACGCTTGATATGGACCCCTTCGGGCTGCTTATCAACGATTGCACCGAACTTGCGCAGAGTTTCTAGGTGGAAGTCGATGGGACGGCCACCAATTGCGCAGCCACCCAGTTCAGGAATGAAGGCTTCACCCAGCTGGTGAAGAAGCGGGCCACAGAACAAGATCGGGATGCGCGAGGCCCCGGCAAGTGTGTCGATATCGGAACGTGAAGCAACACGTACCTGCGAAGGATCCATCCGCAGCGAACCGCGCTCTTGATCGTAATCAACCTTCACACCGTGAAGGGAAAGGAGGTCAGATACGACGTCGACGTCACGAATCAAGGGGACGTTGTACAGCTCGGAGGGAGTATCTGCGATCAGCGACGCAACCATTGCTTTTGGGACAAAGTTCTTCGCCCCGCGGACGGTAATGGTCCCCTCAAGGGGGTGGCCACCTTCAACTCGAAGTTTCGAGGACATAGTGATGCTCTCCTAGCTGTCGACTTCTGTGACCACTTTAGAGCAGCACGCCCTCATCTGCGTGTGCTTAACGCATCTTGAGGGCGTGGCGAATTACTCACCTTCGGTGGGACGCGCGGAAACAACCGGCTCCGAAGGCAAGGTCTTGGCCGGCAGAGTCTTCGGTTTAAAGGAAGGGCGACGCTCTTCGTAAGCGGTGATCTCGGCCTCGTGACGAAGGGTCAGGGCAATATCGTCCAGACCTTCCATGAGCGTCCAGCGCACATAGTCATCAATATCGAAAGCGCAGGTGAAGTCGCCAAGAGTCGCGGTCTTATCCTCAAGCGAAACGGTGATTTCGGCACCGGGATTCGCATCGAGCAAATCCCAGAGCTTTTCACAGTCTGCCTCGCTGATAATTCCTGTCACCAAACCCTGTTTACCTGCATTTCCTCGGAAAATATCAGCAAACTTCGGTGCGAGAACAACCTTGAAGCCATAGTCACGCAGTGCCCAGACCGCGTGTTCGCGCGAGGAACCAGTGCCAAAATCAGGTCCAGCGATCAGAACGCTGCCCCGGTTGTAGGGTTCACGGTTCAAGATGAACTCCGGGTCGCGACGCCATGCATAGAACAGCGCGTCATCAAATCCCGTCTTGGTCACGCGCTTCAAGAAAACCGCGGGGATGATCTGGTCGGTGTCAACATTTGAACGGCGCAGCGGAACGCCAATACCCGTGTGCGAAATGAACTTTTCCATGAGTTTTCCTTCGAATGTGTATCAGCGAATTCTTAGTCGTCCAGGTCAGCCGGAGAGGACAGGGTGCCGCGAATAGCGGTGGCTGCCGCGACCAGAGGAGAGACCAGGTGGGTCCGCGAAAGCTTTCCTTGGCGG
This sequence comes from uncultured Actinomyces sp., assembly GCA_938022345.1. Taxonomy (GTDB): domain Bacteria; phylum Actinomycetota; class Actinomycetes; order Actinomycetales; family Actinomycetaceae; genus Pauljensenia. The sequence continues at coordinate 3,308 of CALIEP010000199.1, read as the reverse complement.
CCCTCAAAGTTTCGGTTCGATGTCGAGGCCGAACGTTCCTGAGGAGCAAGCTGGTCGGGGTTCATTCCCAGGCACATCGAGCAGCCGGCATTACGCCATTCCGCACCGAATTCAGTGAAGATCTTGTCCAGACCTTCAGCTTCGGCTTGCAGGCGCACACGAGCAGAGCCGGGGACTACCAGCATCCTGAGCCCCGGAGCCTTGGTGTGGCCTTCAATGACCTTTGCAGCCGCACGCAGGTCTTCAATGCGCCCATTGGTGCACGATCCCAAGAAAACTGTGTCGATCTTGATCTCGCGCATGGGGGTGCCGGCCTCGAGCCCCATGTAGTCCAGAGCCTTCTGTGCTGCGGCTCGCTTGATTTCATCCTCAAAGTCTTCAGGGTCGGGAACGCTGCCCGAGAGCGGGACACCCTGTCCTGGGTTTGTCCCCCAGGTAACAAAGGGCTCCAGATCCTCAGCATTCAATACAACCTCGGCGTCAAAGACCGCATCCTCATCTGAATGCAAGGTCTTCCAGTACTCCAGGGCACGATCCCATTCTTCGCCTTCGGGTGCGTGCGGACGTCCCTTGAGGTATTCGAAGGTCGTCTCATCGGGGGCAACCATTCCCGCTCGCGCGCCCGCTTCGATAGACATATTGCAGATCGTCATGCGACCTTCCATCGAGAGCTCGCGAATTGCCTGGCCTCGGTACTCAAGGACGTATCCCTGTCCCCCACCGGTTCCGATCTTCGCGATCACGGCAAGGATAATGTCCTTCGCTGTAGCGCCCTTTGGCAGCGAACCATTAACGGTAATAGCCATGGTCTTAAATGGAGCCATCGGCAGTGTTTGAGTCGCCAGAACATGTTCGACCTGGCTGGTACCAATCCCCATTGCCAGTGCACCGAATGCTCCGTGAGTTGATGTATGCGAGTCACCGCACACAATGGTCATACCGGGTTGGGTGAGTCCTAATTGAGGGCCAACGACGTGAACGATTCCTTGGTCGGCATCGCCCAGCGAATGCAGGCGGATACCGAATTCCTTGGCATTTTTTCGCAGGGTGTCGATCTGCGTGCGACTGGTGATATCAGCGATTGGAAGGTCGATATTAACCGTAGGCGTGTTGTGGTCCTCGGTTGCAATCGTGAGGTCGGGGCGACGGACTTGGCGTCCGGCCATACGCAGACCATCGAATGCCTGCGGGCTGGTCACTTCGTGAACCAAGTGCAGGTCGATGTAGAGAAGATCGGGCGCACCGTTTTCACCGTGCACTACGACGTGATCAGCCCAAACCTTTTCGGCCAGCGTTCCGCTCATTTCCCGCTCCTTCATCGACTTCTTTCTTCCCATGATTGACACTTCGTAGAGAGTTGGACTTGATATCTCATTTAATGAGATGTGAGAATGTGTTCATGGAGGACTCAGAAGCCTTTGGAAGTGGTGTCGGCGTTCTGGATAAAGCCGCACTGGTTTTGAGCGCACTTGAAGCAGGCCCGGCCCCCCTGGCCCAATTGGTTGCAACAACAGGTTTGGCGCGCCCCACTGCGCACCGCCTCGCAGTAGCACTGGAATATCACCGTTTCGTTGCGCGCGATATGCAGGGACGTTTCGTCTTAGGACCACGCCTTCAAGAACTTGCTTCCTCCGCGGGTGAAGATCGCCTTCTTGCAGCTGCAATGCCTGTCCTCGTTGCGCTTCGCAACCACACGAAGGAATCCACTCAGCTTTTCCGTCGCCAAGGTGACTTCCGAGTGTGCGTTGCTGCTTCCGAACGTGAGATGGGTCTTCGTGATTCCATCCCCGTTGGCGCGACGCTGACCATGAAGGCAGGTTCCGCTGCCCAAGTCCTTCTTGCATGGGAGGAACCCGACCGCCTTAACCGAGGCCTCTACGGCGCCTCTTTCAATGCGACGATGCTTGCTCAGGTTCGTCGCCGAGGCTGGGCACAGTCGGTTGCAGAACGCGAGCCCGGCGTTGCTTCAGTTTCTGCCCCCGTTCGTGGCCCTTCGGGTCGCGTGCTGGCCGCAGTGACCATTTCGGGTCCTGTTGAGCGTATGGGACGTCAGCCTGGCCGTCAGCACGGCCCTTCTGCCGTTGCTGCAGCTAATCGACTCTCCGATTTCTTGCGCTCCGCAGAAGGAATGGAAGACTAAGCCCCCGTCGAGGCCAGTTCCTGAGCTCGACGGTAGTAGTTTTCCGTTGCTTCAATGACCTTCTCCCACGTAAAGGGGAAATCTTCACTGCGATTATGTTCGTGAATGCGTTCAAGTTGTGTAGGAGTCTCAAGCACGCTTAAGAGCGCTTCGATCATCTCGTCATCCTTGTCAAGACACCAGCCATTGAGGCCATTTTCAACGACTTCTGCGAGTCAAGACTGTGAACGTGTCATTACTGCAAGCCCCGAGGCCAAGGCCTCGCGTCCAGCGATAGAGGCAGATTCCTTCACCGAAGGCGCAAGGAAAATATCAGAACGCGAATACAGGTCTTGGAGCTGCGTCGCACTCAGACGTCCCGGCAGAAGCAGCCAATCCCCCAGCCCTGCGCGCTCAACACGGCGCTGAACACCATCAAAAAGCGGGCCTTCACCCGCGACTACTGCACGCAGGGGGAAATCGCTGGAGCGGCCTCGGGAATAAGAATCCCAACGGCGACGAGTTTCAGAAAGGATGTCAATCAGGGCATCCACGCGCTTACGCGGAGCAAAACGCGTCGCGGTTACGGCAACAATGCCTTGGTGGGCAACAGGCGCACGCTGCCACGGCGCAACATCCACGCCATTATGCAAAGTCGAAACACAGATGTCTGGTCCCATAACCTGGCGAATTTGCTCATTGACCAGCTCAGAGACACCTGTCCACATAATCGGGGCCTGCGCCAGTCCTGTACGTCTTGCGATGGCACGGAAGGCCGGGATTGTCACGCGGGGATCCCACAGGGAATGAACGGTAACGACCTGCGGAATCCCCGAATCCTTGAGGTTCAGCAGAACCGACTGAACAACCGGGGTCAGCTCACCCATGTGATAGTGAACGAAATCGGGATTGAAACGGCGAATGAAGTCGGTAAAGCGACGGGGGGCTTTGGGATCAATCGGCGCGTTGAAAGGATTGCGCCACGAGGAACGCAGCACCGGATATGGGCACGTGGAAGGCGAATCGCCCTCGGGAGTGCAGGTTAGAACGACGATATCGTGGCCTCGGGCGTGAAGATGGTCGGCAAGAGCACCAACCTGGGTTTCAATTCCCCCCATAGTCGGGCGGAAGGTGTCGGAGACCAAAACAATGCGCATGCTTTTATTCTTGCAGATGCCAAGGGCAGCAG
>CALIEP010000198.1 GCA_938022345.1 uncultured Actinomyces sp. | reverse complement strand
GCCAATGCCGCCGATGACAATGATTGCCAGTACCAGCAGGAGGATCCACCTCGAGCTGGAAGAGGAGGAAGAGGAGGAAGAGGAGGAAGAAGAGGAAGAAGGGGTGGAGTCAGGTGTCGAGGAAGCTTTGCTGGTCGAGTCGGAGTCTGCTGAGGCGCTGCTTGTCGAGCTGCTCTTCGCTGTTGAGCTCGCTGTGGAAGAAGCAGCTGCCTTGCCGTTCGTGCTGCCTTCGACCTTGAGTGAAGTTGTCACGTCGGTCCAAGTGACCGTACCCGTTGACTTATCGATTTTACCGCCGTTGTCAGCAGAGGTTGGAACCAAGCCTCCAGCGAACTTCGCAGTTACTTTTTGGATCTTATCGATCGCCATGGTCTTTGATAGTTTCTTGAATGCATCGTCACTTTCGGACGTGAAAGTAAATTTGCTCCCCGAAGTTGTGAGAAGTTCTTTAACGTTGCTACCTGAAATCTTCTGGGTCACGTCGCAGATCGTCGATGAACCTTCAGTGCGGAAGGTAGGAGTCACAGTTCCTCGTCGAGCCTTATCGCATGTCTCCTTGGTGATACGAACTCCATCAACATCGATAGTGCTTATTGTGTAGCTGGCTTCCGTTGGAGAAGAGAAATCGTAGACCTCTTCCACGGCGATCTCTGGGTCTGCGAAAGCTGGTCCAGTTGCCAACACGAGGCTGGCCGTGAGTGCCAGGGCGCCTGCTGCCCCGATCGTGCGTCGCTTCATAAGAGTTCCTTTGTCTAGAGGGAAGCTTGCTCACAGAATAAGCAGTAATTAAGGGCTGTGACGAATTGAGTATCGTTTGAATAACGAAAGTCTTTAAAGAAGCTGAATTGAGTGCAAAAGTGTGGTGGGTGGCACGTATATAGTGCGCCACCCACCACATGCATCACAAGTTTTACTCAGGCTTGGGGGTATTGTCCCGGTTGCTGGCCTTGCTCGGTGTATTGGCCGCCCATGGGTTGGACGGGGTACTGGCCCTGGGGGTATTGGCCGCCTTGGGGTTGGGCCTTCTTGCGGTTGCTCATGACAACGAAGGCGCCAATACCGCCAATAACAACAACTCCAAGGATCAGCAGAAGGATCCACTTTATCGAGGATGACGAAGATGAATAGATCTTGCCTTCGGCATGTACATCCGTTGACGTATTGATCCAGGTGACCGAATCGCCGGTTGGGGCAACCTGCGTGTCGCCACCGTCTGGAACAACTGCAGACTCGATCCTGTATCCCTTGGGGAAGGTTGCAATCACCTTCATGTTTTCAATGCCCATGCGGGAACCGAGACCGGTTAAAACAGAGCGACTCTGTGATTCGAAAGTGAAAGTATCGTCGCTGACCTTCAGGATTTTTGCGATATCGTCCGAACCGCCGTCTTTGAAAATGGCGCAGGTAGTGCTGGAATTCACCTGCTTAAAGACTGTGTTTGCGCCAGCGGATTGTGCCTTCTCACACGCTTCCTTAGTGACCACGGTGCCCGAAGAATCGCTCAACCTCAAGGTGTAGGTCATCTTTGTTGCGGAAGAGAAGTTGTACTCCTCTTCAAGACTGATGGTGGAATCAGCGCTGGCGGTACCTGCAGACAGGGCCAAGGCCCCGGTGAGTGCGATGGCTCCAAGAGATCCAATAATACGGCGCTTCATGAATCGCCCCCTCTGTATGTGATGGTTAAAGCGAAGACAGAATACAGAACCAGCGTCAGGTGATCCAGTTTTGTATCAACGTGAGAGTTCTTGAAGTGGGTAAAAGGCCCTAGCTAGCGCTGTTGGTGCTGGGCAGGGCGACAATCCTTCCCCTTACGCAGCCTTACGGTCCAAGCGGTGATGGCTGAAAGGAAGCAGACTCCAATAGCGATGTACTTTGCTGGCACCCCTTGACTTCCGTTTTGGGAAGAAGACTGATCATCATTGGTCGATGCAGAAGGAGCCGCTTGTTGGGTAGCGTCGACCTCTCCAGTCGCGCTAACTATAGAAGGTGCATTGGTCCAATGCACTGCACGCTTGGCTGGGTCAACTTCTCCTGAACTATCGGAGGATGTTGGTACGTATCCCTCGGGGAATTGGGCGTTGATGTTGACTGTTGGGTTGTCTTGGCTTGTATTAGCCCCGTAGGTGATGCCCGCCAAGATTATTGACGTTTGGGATGTGAAAGAAAAACCTGTATCGGTGACGGTCAGGAACTGTGAGAGCGATGAACCCTCATAATCTGCTGAAATCCTGCATGTATGAGCTGATCCATTGGACTCAAAAATGGGGGTCCCTCCACCGAGCTGGAGCTTGCTGCACGCGTCTTCCGTGAGGGTAGTCCCTGATGCGTCAGTGATAGATGCTGTGTAGCTCATGTGCGAAGGCGTGGTGAAGTCGTAGCTTTCGTCGATGCTGAGGGTAGGGGTTGCGTAACTTGCACTGCCAATGCAGAGCGCTGAAAGAGACAGACTGCATACCCATAACATCTTCGGGAGGTTTTGCCTCATAATTATTCCAATCATACGGTTGGGGAATCTGTCTATTTTTCTCAAGGATACTGCCGTACTTAGGGTTACTGGTTGAATATGTTGGCGAAGTAACACGGATATAAATTCCCTCACAATTGCGTCCAAAAGGTAAACAAATTGGAAAAGATAGGTCATTAGATGTCACACTAATGGAACCAGAGTCGGCGGCGTCCGGCCGCAGACCGATAAACCAAAGGAGAGTGCGGCATGGAAACGCCGAACCCCAGTGCAATGGAAGTGAACCTTGAGACTGACCAGCAGGTCCAGTCCAAGGACAAGCCCCAGCGCACGGAACTCAAGCGTGGTTTATCGGCACGCCACATGCAGATGATCGCGATCGGTGGCGCGATCGGTACTGGCCTCTTCGTCGCTTCGGGCGCAACAATCTCAACGGCTGGCCCCGGCGGTGCTTTGGCCGCCTACGCCGTTATTGGCCTCATGGTCCTTCTGCTCATGCAATCTCTTGGCGATATGAGCGCACACATGCCCGTCGCGGGATCTTTCCATACCTACGCCACGCGTTTCGTCAGCCCTTCATTCGGTTTTGCAATGGGCTGGAACTACTGGTTCAACTGGGCGATTACTGTCGCCGCTGAACTTGTGGCATCGGGATTGGTGATGTCTTACTGGCTGCCGGATGTTCCCTCGTTGGTTTGGGCAATTTCCTTCCTTGTCTTACTGACTGTTCTTAATGCCTTGAGTGCCCGTGTCTATGGCGAGGCAGAATTTTGGTTCGCCCTGATCAAGGTCATCACCGTCGTCGTCTTCCTGATTTCAGGCACTCTGATGATCTTCGTAATCTTCAATGACTCCCCGGGAGTTCAGAACTGGACTGCGGGAGATGCTCCCTTCCACGGTGGATTCTTGTCCATCATTTCGGTCTTCATGATTGCAGGCTTCTCTTTCCAGGGAACCGAACTTGTCGGTGTTGCAGCAGGTGAATCCTCTAATCCTCGCCACGACGTGCCTCGAGCAATCAAGACCGTGTTCTGTCGCATCATGTTCTTCTATATTGGCGCAATCGCCATCATCGGAACGCTGATTCCTTACACCGATCCGAACCTCTTGCGTGACAGTGCTGCAGACATTGCCTACTCGCCCTTCACTATGGTCTTCGAGCGTATGGGTGTTGCCGCTGCAGCA
>CALIEP010000197.1 GCA_938022345.1 uncultured Actinomyces sp. | reverse complement strand
GTCGATCGCCGAGTAGATGACGTTGTAGTACTTGATCTCGACGCCCTCGGCATCGGCCAATTCCTGAACGCGTTCAGCCGGGCGAACATTGAAGCCAATGATGACCGCGTTGTCCACGGTTGCCAGGTTGACATCGTTCTGGGTGATTGCACCAACACCGCGGTGGATGATGCGAAGAGCAACTTCTTCGCCCACATCGATGCGCAGCAGCGAGTCTTCCAGGGCTTCAACAGCACCGGAGACGTCACCCTTAATGACCAGGTTGAGGGTATCGACCTCGCCTTCCTTAAGGACCTTATCGAAGTCCTCAAGGGAGACGCGCTTACGGCGCTTGGCCAGCATGGCCTGACGCTCTGCGGCCTCACGCTTATCAGCGATCTGGCGGGCAGTACGGTCATCGGTGGCAACCAAGAAGGAGTCACCAGCGCGAGGAACCGAAGTCAAGCCCAGCACTGCAACGGGGGTCGAGGGACCGGCCTCGGCAACATCGTTACCGCTGTCGTCGAACATTGCACGAACACGGCCGTGCGAAGAACCGACAACCAGGGAATCGCCGACACGCAGGGTACCGCGCTGAACCAGCATGGTCGCCACTGCACCGCGCCCCTTATCCAGATTCGCTTCGATAGCAACACCGCGGGCATCGGTATCGGGGTTCGCTTCAAGGGTCAGAGCTGCATCAGCGGTCAGCAGCACGGCCTCGAGAAGCTCACGGATACCCTTGCGCTGCTTGGCCGAGATATCGACGAACATAACGTCGCCGCCGTACTCTTCGGCAACCAGGCCGTACTCGGTGAGCTGGGCGCGAATCTTATCGGGGTTCGCACCTTCCTTATCGATCTTGTTGACCGCAACAACGATCGGCACGCTAGCGGCCTGCGCGTGGTTGATTGCTTCAACGGTCTGAGGCATGACACCGTCATCCGCTGCAACCACAAGGATTGCAATATCGGTGACCTGCGCACCACGGGCACGCATAGCGGTGAAGGCCTCGTGACCGGGGGTATCGATGAAGGTAATACGGCGAGGAGTTCCATCCTCGGACTTCACCTGCACCTGGTAGGCACCAATGTGCTGGGTAATGCCACCGTGCTCAGAGTCGACAACGTCGGTGTGACGGATCGCGTCGAGCAGCTTGGTCTTACCGTGGTCGACGTGGCCCATGACCGTGACGACCGGGGGACGCGGCTGCATGTTCTCTGCATCGTCGAGTTCTTCGGCTTCGAGGTCGATGTCGAAGGACTCGAGCAGTTCACGATCCTCATCTTCAGGCGAAACAACCTTGACGTCGTAGCCGAGCTCTGCGCCCAGTGCTTCGAAGGTGTCCTGATCCAGCGACTGCGTGGCAGTTGCCATCTCTCCCAGGTGGAAGAGGACGGTCACCAGCGCTGCGGGATTGACGTTGATCTTCTCAGCGAAGTCAGCAAGAGAAGCACCCTGGCGAATGCGGATCTGCTGTCCATCGCCGCGAGGAATAGAAACGCCACCAATGACGGGTGCGTTCTGCTGTTCAAACTCTTGACGCTTTGCGCGCTTCGACTTACGTCCGCGCGAGCTCTTGCCGCCACCGCTACCGAACGCGCCCGGCGTTTCGCCGCGGCCGCCACCGCGACCACCGCGAGGCGGAGCGAAACCGCCACCGGCATTTGCTCCGGGAGCGCCCTGACCGCCGCCGTTACCACCACCGGGACGGGTACCGCGGCCTCGGCCACCACGAGGACGATCAGAAGAAGGTGCGGGAGCATCCGAGCGAGCGAAATTCGCCTGTCCGGGCATCATTCCCGGGTTTGGACGAGGGCCACCGCCGGAAGGTGCGCCACTGCGCTGCGGAAGAGGCCCACCCTGACGTGCTCCCTGAGCACCACCGGGACGTGCGGGACGTTCACCCTGTGCGCCACGTGCGGGACGGTTTCCACCGCGACCACCCTGGCTACCACCGGGACGGGGCATACCCTGGCTGGATGCGTAGGGGTTGTTTCCGGGGCGAGGACCACCGGGACGGGGTGCTCCGGGACGAGGCGCACCCGGCTTGGCTGCAGAGCCACCGGGACGCGGGGCGCGAGGAGCTCCGGGCTTCGGAGCGCCAGCTGCAGGCTTGGGGGCTTCCTCGCTGCTTCCACGAGCCTGGCGCGGTGCCGGCTTGGGAGCGCGGGGGGCAGCTTCGGCCTTTTCGGAAGCTGTGGCCTTTGGTGCTGCTGCCTTGGGCGCACGAGGCCCAGGCTTATGAGCAGAAGGCTTGGGAGCTTCGGCAGATGCAGGAGCGTCATCCTGTGCGGGTGCTGCCGAGGCGGTTTCAGCGGTCTTGGTGGAAGCCTTTGCCTTGGGCTTGGGGGCCGCCTTCTTCGGGGCGCTCTTAGCGTCACCCGATGCTGAACCGGAAAGCTTTTCAAAGTGCTCGCGCGCTTCACGCGCTACGGGCGGTTCAAGTGCGGACGAAGAAGCTTTAACGTATTCGCCCTTGTCTCGCAGGTAGGCCAGCAATTCCTTGCTGGGGATTCCGAGCTCTTTGGCGAGCTCGTGGACACGCAGTTTTGCCACTTTTCTCCTTGTTCGGGAACGTCCCCGAACGGAGACGTATCACTGATAATGCAGGCAGCTCATCGCTGGGTACTCATCGGGTGCCCATGGGCTTTCAACCCGCTTTCGCTACTCGTTGTCCGGCGCCCTGTGCGCCGCAGACAGAATTTCCTTCCCCAGTTCAGCCAACTGTTCGTCAGTCATTTCTACTGATCGACGCAGTGAACGCCCGAGCGCCCGCTTGCGGCGGGCGAGGTCTAGGCAGCGGGCCTCGGGATGAAACCACGCTCCCCGACCGGGAAGGTTACGACGGTGATCAACATGAAGATCCCCGTCAGAGGTCGCAACAACACGGATCAGTTCCGCACGTTGCGCGCGTAATCCACACCCCACACAGGTGCGAAGCATCAGAGTGGAGTCAGACACGCCTTTAAGCTTAGCCGAGTCAGTCCTCTTCCAAGCCATCGGATTGTGAGCGACTGATCACGTCATCTGGTGTAGACGAACGCGATGCCAGTCCTTCTTCGCCATTCTCAGTGTCGGAATGGATGTCGATGTGGTAGTCGGTCAGGCGTGCCGCAAGTCGAGCGTTCTGCCCTTCCTTACCGATTGCCAGCGAAAGCTGGAAGTCGGGAACGATAGCTGTTGCCGTGCGCTGCTCCACGGAGTGAACAACAACGCGAGCCACGCGCGCCGGGGACAGCGAATTCGCAACGAAACGTGCCGGATCTTCAGACCAGTCCACAATGTCGATCTTCTCGCCGCCAAGCTCTGTCATGACCGCACGAACACGCGAGCCCATCGGGCCAATGCACGCGCCCTTGGCATTCACGCCTTCGCGAGTAGCAACCACGGCAATCTTGGAGCGGTGACCAGCTTCGCGGGCAATGGCCTTGATTCGGACCAAGCCCTCTTGAATCTCAGGAACTTCACGCTCAAATAGGCCTTTGACCAATCCGGGGTGGGTGCGCGAAAGGGTGATGCGAGCACCGCGATCGGTACGCTCAACGGAAACGATCAGTGCGCGCAGGCGGGTTCCGTGCGAGTAGTCCTCTCCGGGGACCTTCTCAGAATCGGGAAGAATGGCCTCGAAATCATCAGCCAACCTCACGGTGGTCAGGCGAGAGTCGCGCGATTGCTGCACGACACCGGTCACAATCTGACCGGTCTTGCCGGCAAAGTCACCCAAAACGCGCTGATCATCAGCATCGCGCAGGCGCTGCATGATGACGGAACGCGCGGTGGATTGTGCAATGCGACCGAAGTTCTTGGGGGTGTCATCGAATTCGCCGATGGGGTTACCCTCTTCGTCTTCTTCGGTGGCCATAACGGTCACGCGACCCGTACGCTTATCGATCTCAATTCGAGCCTTTGCAATTGCGCCGGGGATGTTGTGGTACGCCTTCAGCAATGCCTCTTCAATGGCATCAACAAGGGTATTGAGCGATACCCCTTTCTCATGTTCGACCATTCGCAGGGCGGTCATATCGATTTCCATAGCGTCCCTCATTCCCACGAGCCGAAGTCGACGCGCGAACGCGCCTTCTTGATCTCGTCATATGCAATTGTGTGGCTTTCAGCGCCAGTATCTACAGTAGCGCCTTTATCGTCGGCATTGCTGACCCGTCCCACAAATTTGTCACCATTTCGCGTCTTGACGCTGACCAATCCGCCAATTTGGCGCTTCCAATGGTCAGGTTTCTTCAATTCGCGTTCCAGACCGGGGGTGGAGACTTCCAGCATGTATGCGTCAGAAATCGGGTCAGCGGCATCCATAGTTTTGGAGATTGCGCGTGAGATATCCGCGAGCGCATCCGAGGATAGCTTTTCGCTTCCCAAGGGCTCTTCAACGGTGATTCGGCAGACCAGGTCGCCATTCTGCTTGAGAATAGTCACCGCATCAAGTTCGGCTCCGGCCCCGGTGACAATACCTTCAACCAGCGCACGGACTTGTTCTTCAATCTGTGTGGGTGCCACCTTCACTCCTTCACGCGACACGGTATTCTAGGCAATCGTACTCGTCTTTTGACCATGGGATGATGTTGTTGTGAAACACCCGAAACTCTTCACTGCGTTCGTTGCTGCCTGTGCTCTTTGCCTTGGAGCGTGTGGAATCCACGTGGAATCTCCCAGTAGCCTGCCCGCTTTGACCGGTTTCGCGCTCTCCCGTGACACTTCTGCGCGCACCGAGGCCGCTGCGGCCGATCGCGCACATTCCCTTGCTTCCCTTGCCACACAGTGCGCCTCGTGTTCTTCCGCTCTCGAGGCGGTAGCGACGAGTTCCCGGGAACGTTTGGAATTCCTCGGAGGAGTATGGGAGCCCTGGAAGGGCCGCGAGGATGCCGCTTCGCTCCCCCAACCCGAGGCTATTGCAGAAGCTCCCTACACGGTGAAGGATTTCGTCTCCTGGCTGGTCATCTCAGCTCGTCGAGATCTTCAGACCGCGGCAAACCCGACCATGACCTCGAGCGAGGAAGCACGTCAGCTCAGCGCAGTCGCACTGGGGCGCTACGCCTCGGCAGTGCAATTGGCCAATGCCTACGCGATTGACGTGGACGAGGGCACACACGATGTTGATGTGCTGGCACAGCGACTGATTGACCAAAGCGGAAAGACGCCTTCGTGGGTTGTTCGCAGCGGCGCCTCTTCAGATTTACTCCTCCCCCAGCCTTCACAGACGACTTCTGCTTTTGCGAACTCGGAACAGGCCGCTCAGACAACGGCCAATTGGGATTGCATCGCTCAGTCACTGCCGAAGTCTGCGGTGACAAACGAGGACTTCGCCTCTGCGGAAACCATTGAAAACGCACTTCTTGATCGGGCCTCACGTTCCTTGGAACGCGGGAGCAAAGACACCCGCCAGCTGCGCTGTTCGATGCCTGATCACTCTCCCGCATCTCTTGCTCAAGCATCGATGCGTGCGGATATCAATCTCTTCGCTTCAGACTCCCAGGATGTGCGACTTTTTGGTGCTCGCGCCGCACTGGATGATGTTCGCCTGTGGACGCAAGCTCCCGGTGTCTCGATTCCAGCGGTGGTGACGCTGCAATGAGCACGGAAAGTGAAAACACCAAACTGAACTGGCAACGCCTTGTTCCCGCAGGGGATGCCAACTCGCCTCATATCGAGCTTTCCGATTCGCGAATTCTGGTTTCGGGGCATTTTGCTTTGATCCTGCTCGAAGAGGATCACGTTGTTGATTCGGGAATGTGGTACGAAATTCAAAATGCACGATGGAACGGTGAAAAGCAGGAACTTCGCGTGACCTGGGTTGATCCTTCCCGTGCTCCTTTGATTGTGCACTCCAGCGACTCATCAATGCGTCCTTTTATGGAAGACCTTTCTGAGAAGGTGAACCGCACGCAGGTCGTTGTCCGAAATATCACCGCTCCTTCCGGAACGGTGATCACCGGCCAGATTCGCAGACGCGAAGACGGTGAGTTGTTCTCTGTCCTTGCGGCCAACGGCCCACTGGATGATGAAGGAATCGCAATGGCTCAATCGTTTGAACGCCAGCTGCGAGAAAGCGTTGGATTGGAATAGTACCTGCCGCGGGGGCTATTGTGCGCGTTCGGTAAAACGGCGACGCACTTCTTCCAGACGCATCAGCTCTCGGAATGCTTGGGTGTACTGCGGGTCGTCTTCGCTCAGGCGCTGAAGGTTCGCATTCGCATCGGCCAGCCTGCGTGTGACGTCCAAACGCACCATTGCCCCCATCGCTCCGCGACAGTATGCACGAAGCTGATCTTCGCGATCCTGCGGCAGCGGAGCAACCGCAAGTTCCATCAAAACCGATGCAACTTCGGGAATCATCAGCTCGCGCACGTCATCAACGAAGGCACGAGTCGCTGCTTGCACGGCTTTCTCCCCTTTACCGAAATGTTCTTCGGCCTGACGAAGAAGTTTGACGAAAGCGCCAAGACCGCCTGCAGCTCGAATCGCGTCGTGAACAGCGCGGTAGGAAGGCACCGAGAATGCTTCTCCCCCAAGTTCCTCAAATCCCGAACCCACCACGTACATGGGGTATTGAACCAGCGCTTCCAAGGCCTGGCGTTCAATCTTTGACACGGGGTCTTCCGGACCGCGCCTTGCAGGCATGGGGGCCGAGGCCTCAGGAGTCGCTCCGCGTCCGTTCGAGGCCGGGCGCGAGCTGCCAGAGGAGCGCACCGCGCGCGCTACCTCAGAGATATCCATACCAATCCAACCGGCGAGCAACCTGGTGTATTCGCGTTGGAGAGCGCGGTCACGAATGCGAGCGACCACGGGAGTCGCGGCACGAAGAGCCTTTACGCGGCCCTCCGCAGTCCTGAGATCCAATTGGCGTAGAACGGAGCGAATGACGAACTCGAAAAGCGGAGTCCGAGAGTTCACCAGCTCCACAACCGCACGCTCGCCTTGAGCCATGCGTAATTCGCAGGGGTCCATGCCATGGGGCTCGACGGCGACGAAGGTCTGCGCCGCAAAGTTTTGATCCATATCAAATGCACGAAGCGCAGCTTTTTGACCGGCAGCATCGCCATCGAAGGTGAAGATCACTTCACCGCCATGGGCCTTCCCATTGCTTAAAACGACTCCCGCTGCACTATCGGCGGTATCTCCCAGCAGTCGGCGAACAATCTTGACGTGTTCTTCACCAAAAGCGGTGCCACAGGTTGCAACAGCGCAGCCGACACCCGCAGCGTGGGCAGCCATGACATCGGTGTAGCCCTCAACAATGACAACCCTGCGTCCCTGAGTGATTTCTTTCTTCGCAAGATCCAAACCGTACAGGACTTGGGACTTGTGATAAATAGGCGTTTCAGGGGTGTTGAGGTACTTCGGGGATTCCTTGTCCTCATCATTCAAACGCCGGGCGCCAAAACCAACAGTCGCGCCCGTAATATCGCGGATTGGCCACATCAGTCTTCCCCGGAAACGGTCATAAAGTCCGCGGTTACCCCGAGTCGCCAGACCGGCAGTTTCAATCTCTTGATCGGTGAATCCCTTCGAACGAAGGTGACGTGTCAGCGCGTCCCACGAGGCCGGAGAGTAGCCAATCCCGAAACGCCGGCACATTGCTTCACCAAAGCCCCTTTGGGCCAAAAATTCACGTCCAATGTGCGCTTCTGGGGACGTGAGCTGTGCCTGATAAAACTCCTCAGCCACGCGGTGCGCATCAAGAAGGCGCTGACGGCGACCCGGCTCCTCGCGGCGAAGTGTTCCGCTTCCCGCGGCCTCGTAATGCAAAGTGATCCCCGCTTTGAGGGCCAAGGCTTCCACGGCCTCGGTAAAGGAAAGAGAATCAACTTTCTGGACAAAGCTGATGACGTCCCCGCCTTCGCCACAGCCAAAGCAGTGCCAAAAGCCCTGGGAGGGACGAACGTGGAACGAGGGCGTGCGTTCATCATGAAATGGGCACAATCCCTTCAAAGAATCAACACCCGCAGGGCGCAGTGCGACGCGCTCGCCGACGATTTCTTCAATGCGCGAGGCATCACGTACGGCGGCGATGTCTTCTTTGAGGATCAGGCCGGCCATGAGTTCAGTTTAGCGAGTGGACACTTCCTTAGCAGGGGCATGTGGATTGGCACCGGAGCTCTGTTTAAAGCTGCGAGGAGAGCATCCCGCACAGCTTCGCGTGCCAGCGCGAGGCGGAAATATCTGTCAACGAGGCGACTTGGTCGATAACGACCCGCAAGCGCTTCCCCTCGTCAGTGGTTGCGCGCCACTGAGCGGCTAAAGGAGGTTCAAGGTATTCGGGGCCTG
>CALIEP010000196.1 GCA_938022345.1 uncultured Actinomyces sp. | reverse complement strand
AACGGTGCTGACTAATGGGGGTTCTTCGGTCCCGCTCGAGCGTGGCATCAAAGCCTGTGGGAAGCGGGAATCGCGACCGATGTCGTGGGCGTTGATAACGACTTCACTTCCTACGATCTCATTGTTGTGCCGGCAGTCTTTATCGACTACCCCAATATGGCGCACTCGTTGCGCATTGCCGCCGAGCGCGGCGCGCAGGTAGTTATCACCGCCCCGAGCGCCGTTGTGGACAGCCAGTGCGGCGCGATCCTGGGCGGGTACTTGGGCTCTCTTGCAGACCTTACCGGAGTGAAGGTTGTCGAACACTCGACCTTGACCGGGCCTTCTCAGGGGCGCACCTACGATGCACGCGAGAGCACTGCTTACAGGATTTCCGGTGCCGTAGAAACTCCCGCCGCACTGAACTGGTGCGGAATTGATACCGACAACGAGGCTCTCAAGCGAACCATCGAGCTGGTTGGAGACGTTGCCAAAGACCTGCGGTCGGGACGCTGGGCCGAAAAGATCGTGCCCGCCGGCGAACATGAGTGGCGAGGCCTCGGCGAAGGAAACTCCACGGCCAGCGTTGAGTGCGTGGCCTACTTTGATGGCCGAGGCGGCGGAGTCGACCTCGCGGGAGCGTGCGCACTGAGCAGAAACCGAGTTGGGCAGGGCTCGGTGTGGTATGCCGCAGCCGACTTCGATGCACTCTCGCGATCGGTCCTTGTACGCATGTGGGCGAGCTACGCGCGAATTCTCCCCGTGTTCCCCGATCTTCCTCGAGGAGTTGAGGCACAGGAACGCGAGGGCTTCCTCTTCCTCCTCAACCATTCCGATCGTGCAGTTGAACTGAGCGGGATTGTGGGCAAAGATCTTCTCAGCGGAAGTGAATGCACGGGACACGTGGTCCTAGCTCCGCGTTCAGCAATAGTCGTTGAGAGATAAGGGATCACATAGTGGAGAAGACGCATGCGGATGCTTCGCCTCTCCGTCTCCACGAACTCTCCCTTGATCAACTGCCTTCCGATACGCGACGCGTACTCGAGGGGATTGATCGAGTGCTCGTCTATTCAATCCCCATGCGCGTGCGTTTTCGAGGGATTGATGTGCGCGAAGGCCTTCTCCTCCATGGTGAAGAGGGATGGGGAGAGTGCGCCCCGTTTTGGGACTACGACCCCCAGGAATCTGCTGCTTGGCTTGCCAGCGCATTGGAGGCTGCGCGCATTGCCTCGCCGCGGCCTCGTCGATCAAAGGTCCCCCTCAATGTGACGATTCCCGTGATCGCAGCCGATGCTGCGCGCCAGAGGATACTCGACGCTCCTCAGTGGATGAGTGCGAAAGTGAAGGTTGCCGATGCTCGTTCCGACCTTGAGCGTGACTGCAGGCGCGTTGAGGCAGTCGCCGAGGCGTTAGCTGAACGACACGGGTCATCCGCGCGGGTGCGTGTCGATGCCAATGGCGCATGGGATCGGGAGAGTGCTCTCACGTGGATTACGCGTTTGAATCGTGCAGCCGGTGCAGTGGGCGGACTTGAGTACGTTGAACAACCCTGCATGGCAGTTGAAGACCTCGCATGGGTGCGTCGGAAACAAGACGTTCCCATCGCTGCAGATGAATCGATTCGTCGCGCGGAGGACCCCCTCAAAGTTGCGCGTCTTGGAGCAGCGGATGTGGCCGTCATCAAGATCGCGCCCCTAGGCGGAGGGCGTGCGGTTAGTCGCCTGGTTGAGGAACTCCCCATGCCGCTTGTGATCTCTTCAGCGCTCGAAACCAGCTTCGGCTTGGATTACGCCGCGCGAGTGGCATGTGCTCTGGATCAGACACCACGCGCGTGCGGGCTGGGGACCGCTAATCTGCTAGCAGCAGACACTGCGCTCACCCCCGCGCTCATCCAGGACGGGTGCATGATTCCATCCGAGCTTTCCTTGAATGAAGCTTTGGTGAGCGAAGCACCCGCTGACAGCTCTCTTACTCAGTCCTGGGCTGAGCGCCTTACTGAAATGGCGCACTATCACTAGAAGAAAAGACATGTTCCCATCACAAGCTCTAGCGCAAGGCATCATTGACTCCCTGATCGCAGGCGGAGTTCGCGACTTCGTGTACTGTCCCGGATCGCGAAATGCTCCTTTCGCCTATGCTCTTGCGCGCCTAGAAGCCCAGGCCGAGAGCCCGATTCGCGTTCACGTCAGGCTCGACGAACGCTCCGCCGCCTTCTTCGCCTTGGGATTGAACCTTGATGCGAGCGCTTCGCAGCGACGAGGCCCTGCGCGCGCCTGCGTCATCACGACCTCGGGAAGTGCAGTTGCCGAGCTCTATCCCGCGATTGTCGAGGCCCGCTACTCCCGTGTCCCGCTGCTGGCCATCAGCGCCGATCGTCCCGTCGACTTGCACGGAGTCGGAGCCTCCCAAACCATGACGCAGCAGGGGCTTTTCTCGCCTCACATCGTGGGGGAGTGGAACTTCTCGACCGCAATTGAAGAACTGGGGAGCATTCCTGATCGCATGTGCCGGGCTCTTGCGGCAAGTGCTGGTCTGCCGAGTGGAACGCCCGGTCCCGTTCATATCAATTGTGAATTCCGCGATCCGTTGATTCCCGAAGAATCCCAGAGTGAGAGTGTGTGCGAGGCCGTTGAAGGAAAGCGACGCGCGGGGGTATCGGTCTATCCTGCGCATTTCCTTCGCGATCCCTTGAGTGAGAACATTCTTGATCCAACACGAGCGACCGTCGTCATTGCGGGACAGGGAGCTGAGGAAGCAGTGCTTGAGTGGGCCGCTCGCTCGCGGGTTCCGGTTTTCGCCGAGCCAATGGTGACCGGGGTTCCTGAAGATGTACGTATTCCTTTCCAGCAGACGCTTCTTGACGATGAAGAGATCACGGGGCTTTTTGAGCAGATCATTATGACGGGACGGCCGACTTTGTCGCGTCCGGTTCAGGCCGTGTGTGCTTCCGGTAAACGAGTCGTGGTCGTTGCCTCCTACAGTGAGTGGCCCGATCTGCACGGAAGTGCATCATGTGTTGTCCCATCTCTTCAAGACAGTGATTGCGTGGACGAGGCCAGCCAACTTCCCCTACTTGAGGCGCTGCGTGAACGCGTGAAAGAAGTGCGCGCGGGGATCGAGGAGATGATTGCCTCTTATGGGGATACCCCGAGCGCACTTGGAGTGATGGATATCGTGTGGCAGCTGTGCCCGAGGATTTTCCTCGGGGCTTCCAACCCGGTTCGTATCGCTGACCTCATCGCGCATCGCCACGAAAATGCCAGTGGCCCCACTCAGGTCTGGTCGAATCGAGGACTGGCGGGAATCGATGGCAATACCTCAACCGCTCTTGGATGGGCGAGCGCGTGCGCGCGCCTCGAAGGCGCAGATTACTCGGCGGTGACTGCGGTGATGGGGGACCTGACTTTCTTACACGACGCCTCTGGTTTGGGACTGCCTCGCGGTGAAGAGTTTCCGTCTCTTCGAGTAATCGTTCTTGATGATTCCGGTGGCTCAATCTTTGAGAGTCTTGAGCACGGGCGCACAGTGCCTGTGGAAATGTATGAGCGTTATTTCGGGGTCTCACAGCGCGCGGATATCCCCGCACTTGGCGCGGCATACGGCGTAAAAACCCGCACTATTTCCTCGCTTACCCAGCTTCGCGAGATCCTTACGTCACCAGTTGAAGGACTAGAAGTTCTGCATCTTCCTATTTCGCGACCGACGAAAGATATTGCGCATCTGCGATCCTTGTAGCATGCTAATGTAACAAATTGATAACGATTGAAATGGGTTGTCGATGAATACTGACGAAAACACACCCGAAGACGGCGCACGCTTCCAACCGCAGATGAATGAAACACCCGAGCAAAACGCCTCGGAAACTCCTAGCACTGTCCTTCCAACTCCCGCAGCTCCGGATGCTAGTGACGCAAGCTTTTCGCAGAGTACGCCGGTCGCCTCGGCAGAGGAAACCGGCGCAGAAACTGTAGAGGCAGCACCGGTTGCCGTTGCGCTCACTCCGGTCAAGCGCGGCCCGGGCTGGGGAGCCCTCTTCCTCGCCATGGTCTGCAGTATCGGAATGGCAACCGGTGGAACCCTGGTACTTGGCCAGAATCTGCGTTCCTCTGTTACCACCCCCTTGGTCAGCCAGACTTCCGCCCCTGCACAAGCAAACTCTGCTGGAACTGCGGTCGATTGGGAGGCGGTTTCGGCAACCGTGTCTCCCGCGGTCGTGACAATCAACGTCTCTGGGCAAAACTCTTCCGGCGTCGGATCAGGCGCGATCGTTGATTCCTCCGGCAACATCGTCACCAACTACCACGTCATCTCCTCGGTCGTCGACGGAAGCGGAAGAATCCAAGTCACCCTGACCGACGGGCGAATCTACGAAGCAAAAATCGTTGGAACTGACCAAAGCACAGACCTCGCAGTGATTCGCCTGGTCAACCCGCCTTCGGATCTGGTCGCCGCGCAATTTGGTCAATCTTCCGACCTCAAGGTCGGTCAGCCCGTCATGGCGATCGGTTCACCCCTGGGCCTATCAAATACCGTAACGACTGGAATTATCTCGGCGCTCAACCGTCCCGTCCAGGTGCAGGCCTCCGAATCGAATGACCAGGGCAATTCGAAAGACCCCTTCAATCAGCTTCAACAGCAAAACAACCAGGCGGTGACGACGAACGCAATTCAGGTCGACGCCTCGATCAACCCCGGTAACTCTGGCGGTCCTCTCTTCAACGAGCACGGGCAAGTGATCGGAATTAACTCCTCGATTGCCTCGCTGTCCTCGTCATCGAGTTCTCAAGCGGGATCAATTGGTCTAGGCTTTGCGATTCCCTCGGACCTGGTCGTTTCCGTTGTCAATCAGCTCATCCAAAATGGCACGGTCGACCACGCCCGGCTGGGAGTTTCCATTACGACGGGTGCCGCGCGAGTTGGAAACGATACTCGCGCGGGAGCGCAGATCTCCGCAGTGACTCAGGGCTCGGGCGCAGAAGCCGCTGGATTGAGGGCCGGGGACGTCATCACGGCTGTCGACGACAACACTGTTTCATCGGCGCAATCCCTGGTCGGATACGTGCGGCGCTACATGGGTGGCCAGGAAGTCAAGGTGACCTACGTGCGTGACGGCGTTGAGAACACCGTCCACGTAAAACTCCAGTCGGAGAACTAGGCTAGACGCCTAAAACCTCAAGAATCGGCCGCATCTTGGTCTGAGTCTCTTCAAATTCGCTGCTTGACAGTGAATCTGGCATGATTCCGCAGCCGGCGAAGACTCGCAAGGTGCGGCCGTGATCTTCAAGTTGACCGCAACGAAGAGCAATCCCAAACTCGCCATTACCGGCGCCGTCAATCCAGCCCACAGGCCCCGAGTAACGGCCTCGTTCGATGCGCTCGTGAGCGTGAATGAGATCGAGAGCATCATCAAGGGGGGTGCCGCATACCGCAGCCGTTGGATGCAACTGTGCGACAGCATCGAGAACAGAGCCTTCGGGAAAAGATGCGTCAACATCGGAACACAAGTGAGCGATATTGGGGAGTACGAGGACCTCGGGACGTGCGGGTGCGCGTACGTCCTGGGCAATGGGCAGTAGAGCTGCGACAACCGATTCAAGGGCGAAAAGATGTTAGGAGCGATCTTTAAAAGATAGCGGGAGCTTTTTAGCATCTTCGGGACGGCAGCTTCCTGCTAGGACCCGCGAGTGGAGGTGCCCGTCTTTCAAGGAAACCAACATTTCCGGGGTTGCGCCGATCAATCCGTCAACGGAAAAAGTCCAGGTTTGCGGGTAGCGCTCATGAAGACTCTCAACGAGGGCAGCCTCGTTAATTTCGCCGTCGCTGCTGATTGTAAGGTCGCGCGCCATCACAACTTTTTCGGCCTCTTCATTGCGCAGCGCATCGATCACCTCGTCAACAGCCTTGCGCCACTGTTCCTCGCCCATTGCGCCAGGGCCGCACTCAAGGTGCGAAGGAAGAGTGTGCTGGCGTATCGGCGGCGCAAATTCGGGTTTCACGTGAGAGTCAGTCGAGGCGGCGATGACAAAGCGCTGCGAACCGGAGGTGATGACTGTCAATTCCGGAACGATGAGGGTGCGCTCACCATCGTCTTCAAATGCACAGGATACAAAGGCAAAGGGAAGAGTAGGGAGGCTTTTTCCCCAAGCAACGCGTGCCCCCTCACCCCAATGAACTTGGGCTTTTTCCCGCAGGAGATCCCACACGCGAGCGGCCTCGGTGATCGCAGCATTTTCCCCGGCCTCAACCAGAGGAGGGCGATCCTTCCCCCGCTTCCAGCTCCAGGCTTTCCCCCAACCGACCATGGCCTCGTCGCGGATCCACGCGCATACTCCGGAAGAGGGAAGCAAAGAGAAGATCGACGCGCGCCCATACTCGCTGGAAGGGTCAAGAAGATCAACCCAGCAATACAGCGTCGGGATCGTCGAGAAATGTCGAGAGGGCATGAGTCAATGCTAATTCCCTGGGCGTCGATGAGCGATTGAGTGTGCCTAAAACACGCACAAATGGGAAAATAGATACATGAGTGCACACACTTCCTCTCAGCCGCGCCGCGCCGATCTTGGAAAGTCTCAAGACGAAGTAGCTGCGATGTTCGACGACGTCTCCCAGCGCTACGACGTGATGAACGCTCTGCTCAGCGGCGGGATGAATTTTGTGTGGATGAAGGCGCTGACCGCGGCACTCAAACCTAAGCCCTCCGACTACATTTTGGACCTTGCCGCTGGGACCGGCGCGTCATCGGTGGCGATCGCGCGCAGTGGTGCTCGCGTTGTGGCATGCGATCTCTCGGCCGGAATGATTGAAGTGGGACGCGCTCGCCACCCCGAGGTTGATTTCGTTCAGGGCGATGCCATGAACCTTCCCTTCGACGACAATACTTTCGACGCGGTCACAATTTCCTACGGGTTGCGAAATGTACCCGATCCGAAGCGCGCCTTGGAAGAAATGTCTCGCGTGACGCGTCCGGGTGGACGTTTGCTTGTCTGCGAGTTTTCAACGCCAACATCGGTGCTTCTGCGCGCCGGTTATTCGCTGCACCTTCAGTATGTGATGCCGCTGGTTGCGCGCTTTGCGTCCTCAGACGATGTTGCCTACGACTACTTGGCTGAGTCGATCCTTGACTGGCCGGGTGCACCCGAAGTTGCAACCTTGATTGCCGAGGCCGGGTGGAGCGATGTGCACTACCGCTACCTCACGGGCGGGATCGTTGCGCTTCATCGAGCGGTCAAGGCCTAGAGGGGCGCGGAAGACTTCCGGTCGTTTGCAGAGTGTGGACTGCAGGCGGCCGGATCCTTTTATGGGCCGTAGTTTCGGGGCGCATAATGGGAGAGTCGAAGAAGACTGTGTGAATGGAGCCTTCATGTCCACACCACTGCGCGTCGGAATCATTGGATTGGGAGCGCGATGCTCCATTGCCGAAAACTGTCAGCTTTCCTCGGTACCCGCTGAACTAGTAGGCGGCTGTGATCCCAACCCCGCAATGCGCGAGCGCGCTCGTGAAATCCTTGGTGACCATCCGTGGGTAGAAAGTCTAGAAGAGCTTCTTGACCTGGGAATTGATGCAGCAATTGTCACCAGCCCCGATGACACTCATGAAGACATCACATGCCAGCTGCTAGAAGCTGGGGTTGGAGTCTACTTGGAAAAGCCCATCGCCATCACCATTGAAGGCGCCGATCGCGTGCTTGAGACCGCATATCGAACCAGGACTCCGCTCTATGTTGGACACAATATGCGCCACATGGCCGTTGTCCGAATCCTGCGCCAAGTTATTCGTGATGGTTTGATCGGCGAGGTCCGAGCAATCTGGTGCCGGCACTTCGTGGGAAACGGCGGCGACTACTACTTCAAGGACTGGCACGCTGACCGCAGCCGAACGACAGGCTTGCTCTTACAAAAGGCCGCACACGATATTGACGTGATGAATTGGCTCTCCGATTCTGTGCCCGAGCGGGTCGTCGGAATGGGGGACCTCATGGTCTACGGAAAACTCACAGATCGCAGCGGCCAGCGCCGCGATAGCGTTATGAGTGACTGGTTTTCCTATGAAAACTGGCCGCCGGAATCCCTCACAGGACTGAACCCCGTCATTGATGTTGAAGACCTCTCGATGTTCATGATGAGACAGGTCTCTGGAACCATGATTTCCTACGAGCAGTGCCATTTCACTCCGGATTACTGGCGAAACTACACCGTTATTGGAACCCGAGGCCGCGCAGAAAACTTCGGCGACGGTGATGGGGGAGTAGTGCGCGTCTGGAAGCACCGGAGTCGCTGGGAACCTCAAGGCGACATCGAAATTCCGATCCGAGGT
This sequence comes from uncultured Actinomyces sp., assembly GCA_938022345.1. Taxonomy (GTDB): domain Bacteria; phylum Actinomycetota; class Actinomycetes; order Actinomycetales; family Actinomycetaceae; genus Pauljensenia. Next base: position 15,900 of record CALIEP010000196.1, on the reverse strand, counting down.
GATGCTCGTGGTCACGATGATGCCGACGTCGCGACAATGGACGAATTCTTGCGTTTTGTTGCTCACGGGGATCAAACGGATACGACACCTTTGGGTGCACGCGAGGCTGTTGCCGCGGGGGTTCTTGCAACGAAGTCGCTACGCGAGGGCAATATTCCCTTCGATGTACCGCGGGTGGCCCCGCACATTGCTGCCTATTTTGAGGGCAATCAAGAGCGAGGCCACCGGTGAAGACCGCGTGATCTGCGGTTTTTGGCTGGAAAAGAACTGGGCGAATCTGCGGCGGAGAGCAGGTGATTGGAGACTCCTGAGTCGCAACTGGACGTGCTCTCAAGAGCTGCGAGAAAGTGCAGTTTTCTCCCGATCTATCTCTTCGGATCATTAACGCAACGTGCATGTGCGTAAATTAAATAAGGGTGTGTGCTCGCTCACGGCCCCAAAGTGTTGTGCTCACGGACTTTTTGGCGTTCTTCAGCCCTTTGTGGACGCTGTGACTATCGTCGTCTAATGGACCCTGATTACATTCAGGTGCTTTATGGAGCGTTCAGGAGGAGTGGTGAGCCAGCAGGCCCAGGACATGAGTGCCGACGTCGTCGTAGTCGGCGCCGGCCCCGGCGGTGCATCGACCGCTTACCATCTGGCGACCCTTGGAATTGATGTCCTCCTTGTCGACAAGGCGCGTTTCCCGCGTGACAAGATCTGCGGTGATGGCCTGACTCCCGCTGCCGTTCAAGAGCTCATCCTCATGGGTGTTGATACTTCTGGTTGGGCGCGAAACCGCGGTCTGACGGTCATTGGAGGCGGCCACACAATCCACATGGAGTGGCCAGACCAGGCCTCGCTTCCCGGATACGGAATGACCCGTGCACGCATGGAACTCGACCACGCGCTGGTCCAGCGTGCGCAGAGTGCGGGAGCTCGCCTCGAAGAAGAACTCACCGTCGCCGAGGTGATCCAAGATTCTGCCCACCGCGTCTGTGGCGTCCGCGCGCGCCGAGGCCGTGGTGCAAACACCCAAGATGTGACCATCCGCGCCAAGCTGGTCGTCGATGCCGGGGGAGTGTCCGCAAAGGTCGCCACCCGCCTCGGAATTGAAAAGAACCCCAAGCGCCCCATGGGCGTTGCGGCGCGCACCTACTTCCGCAGTCCTCGTGGAAACGAAGAGTGGATGGAATCCCACCTGGAACTGTGGGCCGGAGAACCCGGACACTCCGATCTTCTGCCCGGATACGGGTGGATTTTCCCCATGGGGGACGGAATCGTCAACGTTGGACTGGGGTCGGTATCTTCAACGGCCAGCGCAACAAGCCTGCCCTATCGCCAGGTTTTCGAACAGTGGGTTGCTAACCTCCCCGAAGAATGGGGATTCACCGCCGAAAACCAGATCGGCCAGCTCCGCAGTGCAGCGCTCCCCATGAGCTTGAACCGCAAGCCGCACTACACCAATGGATTCCTTCTTGTTGGGGACGCCGGTGGAATGGTTTCGCCCTTTAACGGCGAAGGAATCGCGCCCGCGATGAAGGCGGGGCGCTACGCTGCCGAAGCGATGGCTCAGGCTCTCTCGCGGACTCATCGGGCGGGAGTAGACCGTGCGATGAGCGCCTATCCGCAGCGAGTTCGCGACGAATACGGCGGCTACTACCAGCTTGGGCGCATCTTTGTCCGACTCATTGAAAACCCCAAGATCATGCGTCTGTGCACGACCTACGGTCTGCCCGTCCCGCGCCTGATGACACTGGTTCACAAGCTTCTGTCGGATGGATTCGAACGCCAAGGCGGCGATTTCGATGACCGACTGATTACGACCCTATCCAAGATGGTGCCATCAGCATGATGGCCACGAAGGTACACCCGATGTGGGAGGAACGATGACCAATCCCTATGTTCCGCTGCTGATCATGGCTGCAGCCGCCATGGTCCTTGCGCTTGGCGGGCTAGGCGCATCCGCAATTCTAGGGCCGACGCGGAAGAACCGGACGAAGGCCGATAACTACGAATGCGGTATCGAACCCACCGAACAGCACCTGTAACGCGGACGCTTCCCCGTTCGCTACTACCTGGTCGCCATGACGTTCATTGTCTTCGACATCTAAGTGGTGTTCATGTACCCGTGGGCCGTTAGCTTCAACCAGCTGGGACTCTTCGGACTGGTCGCCATGCTGACCTTCATCGCGGTGATCACCGTCCCCTATATCTACGAATGGCGCCGCGGCGGACTGGATTACTGAGGTAAGAGGAAAACAATGGGAATTGAAGAGAGCCTGCCTGCAGGCATTGCCCTGGCAAGCATGGAGAAAATCCTCGGTCTTGCTCGAAAGCACAGTCAGTGGCCGGTCACCATGGGCTTGGCATGCTGCGCAATTGAAATGATGGCAGCCGGAACTCCCCGTTTCGACATGTCGCGTTTCGGCCTGGAAGTTTTCCGCGCCTCGCCGCGCCACTCCGACCTCATGATTGTCTCCGGACGTGTTTCCCACAAGATGGCCCCGGTTATTCGCCGTGTCTATGACTCAATGGCGGATCCCAAGTGGGTGATCTCCATGGGAGCTTGCGCGTCTTCGGGCGGGATGTTCAATAACTACGCCGTTGTCCAGGGATGCGACCACATCGTTCCGGTCGATGTGTATCTTCCTGGCTGCCCGCCTCGTCCCGAGGCGCTGATTCACGCAATCCTCACCCTGCGTGAGCAGATCGGTAGCGAGCCCCTGGGCGCGCACCGCCGCGAAATCGCACGCAAGGCTGAGGCTGCAGCGCTTGCGGCAACCCCCACTCACGACATGAAGGGATTGCTGGCATGAGCGAAGAAATCAGCCGTTTTGGCGCGGCAGAACCCTCGGTGATCAAGAGCCGTCAGGGAATGTTTGGGGTTGCCGACCAGGGCGATACCACGGGCTTTTCTGAACTTGAAACCGTTGCTCTGAGCGCTCCTGCCGCTACTCGCCCCTTCGGTTCCTACTTTGACCAGATCGTTGACGTCCTCGAGGAACTCATCGAAGCTGATGGATTGGTTGTCACCGATGTCATCGAGAAGGTCGTCATCGAACACGGCGAACTCAGCATCTTCATTCCGCGCGAGCACATTCGCCGCGTTGTGCGCTATCTGCGCGATGACCAAGATCTGCGTTTCGAAATGTGCTTGGGAACCAATGGCGTGAACTACCCCGAAGATCGCGGCCGCGAGCTTCACGCCATTTACCCCTTCATGTCGATCACGCATAATCGCATGATTCGTCTGGAAGTCACCTGCCCGGACGCAGACCCGCACATCCCCTCGATCGTCGATATCTACCCGGCGAACGACTGGCAAGAGCGCGAGACCTGGGACCTGATGGGCATTGTCTTCGATGGACACCCTTCGCTTACGCGCACCGCTCTTCCCGATGACTGGGTAGGGCACCCCCAGCGCAAGGACTACCCCCTGGGTGGTATTCCCGTGGAATTCAAGGGAGCAGTCAATGCCCCTGCCGACACCCGGAGGTCGTACAACTAATGACTACTCCTTCACTGCATGCGGCAGCATCAAGTGCGGGCCTGGACATTGAAGATGTTCCCGAGGTCCTCGCTCAAGGCGGCGACTGGGATGACGTCATCGCCGAAATTGAGCGCATCAACCATGAGCGCGTCGTTCTCAACATGGGTCCCGTTCACCCCTCGACCCACGGTGTTCTTCGCTTGATCCTCGAGCTGGATGGCGAAACCGTTCGTGAAACTCGCGTCGATACGGGATATCTGCACACGGGTATCGAAAAGACCATGGAATACCGCACCTGGACACAGGGCGTGACACTGTGCACCCGCATGGACTACGTTGCTCCCTTCTTCCAGGAAGTCGGGTACTGCCTGGCCGTCGAAAAGCTTCTCGGCATTACGGATGATGTTCCCGAGCGCGCGAACCTGGTTCGTATTCTCCTCATGGAACTCAACCGCATTGCCTCGCACATCGTTGCTATCGGTACCGGTGGTAACGAGCTGGGCGCGACGACCATGATGACCATCGCATTCAGGGGCCGCGAAGAGATCTTGCGAATCTTCGAGCGCATCACCGGCCTTCGTATGAATCACGCATTTGTGCGCCCCGGTGGCATTGCCCAGGACCTGCCCAGCGGTATGGTTCCCTACATCCGCGAGAAGCTCCCCAAGGTCCGCCACGACATCGGTGAACTCCAGGACCTGGTTTTGGCCAACCCCATTTTCAAGCAGCGCTTCATCGGGGTGGGCTACATGCCCCTTTCCGCGATGATGGCCCTGGGACTGACCGGCCCCTCCCTGCGAGCCGCGGGTCTGCCTCAAGACCTGCGTAAGGACCAGCCCTACTGCGGTTACGAGAACTTCGAATTCGATGTCCCGACCTATGACTCGAATGATGCCTACAATCGCGTGCGCGTCCGCTTCGACGAGTGCTACCAGTCGCTGCGCATCGTCGAGCAGGTCCTGCGTCGCCTCGAAGAAACCGAAGGTCAGCCCGTTATGGTTTCTGACCCGCACATCAAGTGGCCCGCACAGCTCTCGGTCGCAACGGACGGCCAGGGTAACTCTGCGGAACACATCGCGAAGGTCATGGGAAGCTCGATGGAATACCTGATCCACCACTTCAAGCTGGTCACCGAAGGTTTCAAGGTCCCAGCCGGCCAGGTCTACCAGACCGTTGAACACGCCAAGGGCATCTTGGGTGTCCACCTGGTGTCTGCTGGTGGAACCCGCCCCTTCCGCGCACACTTCCGCGACCCTTCATTCGCAAATCTGCAGTCTCTGGCCATGATGACGGAAGGCGGACAGCTCGCCGACGTCGTTGTTTCACTGGCCACTATCGACCCCGTTCTGGGAGGCGTTGATCGATGAGCTATCCCGTGGAAACCTATGAGCGCCTTGCAGGTGAGGCACGCGAAATCATCGCGCGCTACCCCGAGGGCCACGCTCGCTCCGCACTGCTTCCCATGCTGCACTTGGTTCAGTCTGAAGACGGCTATGTGAGCGCCAATGGAATCGCGCTGTGCGCCGAGCTTCTGGGCATCACTCGCGCAGAAGTTTCGGCAGTTGCGACCTTCTATACCCAATACAAGCGCCACCCCACGGGCGAGTACCTCGTGGGCGTGTGCACCAATGCGCTGTGCGCTGTTATGGGCGGAGACGAAATCTGGGAAGCCGTCAGCGAAAAGGTTGGCGTCGGAACCGATGAAACCAACGAGGCCGGGACCATCACCCTGGAGCGCCTCGAATGCAATGCGGCCTGCGATTACGCGCCCGTCGTCATGGTCAACTGGGAATTCTTCGATAACCAGACCCCCGAGTCGGCATGCGCCCTCATCGATGACATCGAGGCCGGCAAACCCCTGCACCCCACGCGCGGAAGCGCTGTGCTGCCGACTTTCAAGGAAACCGAGCACGTCCTTGCTGGTTTCCTCGACGGTCACGAACACGAAGGCCCCAGCGCTGGCGAGGCCTCGACACTGGGACTGAGGATCGCCGAAGAACGCGGCTGGAGCGCTCCGGCCGATGTTCCCGCGGAAGAAGGAAAGGAGACGGACGGTGAGTGAAGCAACCGTGGCACTGACCCCGATTCTGACCCGCGGCTGGGGAAGCGATCGCTCGTGGACTTTGGAGTCTTACCTGAGCCGAGGCGGCTACGAGGGACTCAAGAAGGCCAACACCATGGAGCCCGCCGAGATCGTTGAGACCGTTAAGGCTTCTGGCTTGCGAGGCCGTGGTGGCGCTGGATTCCCCACGGGCCTGAAGTGGTCCTTCCTTCCGCCCGATGATGGTTTGCCCCGCTACCTGGTGGTCAACGCCGATGAATCGGAACCGGGAACCTGTAAGGACATCCCGACGATTATGGCGAACCCCCACGTGTTGATTGAAGGCATTGCGATTACCTCGCGCGCCATCAATTGCAACCACGCATTTGTCTACCTTCGCGGCGAGGTCGTTCACGTTTACCGTCGCCTGATGAATGCAGTAAAGGAAGCAACCGAGGCCGGCCTGCTGGGCGATCTTCGCATTACCGCTCACGCGGGTGCCGGCGCATACATCTGTGGTGAAGAAACCGCTCTTCTGGATTCCCTGGAAGGCTACCGAGGCCACCCGCGTCTCAAGCCCCCCTTCCCTGCTGTCGCAGGTTTGTATGCTCGCCCGACCGTTATTAATAACGTCGAGTCGATCAGCCAGGTGACGGGAATCTTCCAGCACTCCGCGCAGTGGTACGCCTCGATGGGAACGGAGAAGTCCAAGGGACACGGTCTGTTCTCGATCTCAGGCCACGTGAAGAATCCGGGCCAATTCGAGGCTCCCTTCGGAATCACCATGCGCGAGCTCATCGAGTTTGCCGGCGGTATTCGCGAAGGACACCAGCTGAAGTTCTGGACTCCCGGTGGTTCCTCGACCCCGATCTTCACTGAAGCAGAACTGGACACTCCTTTGGATTACGAGTCCGTCGGTGCTGCCGGTTCAATGCTCGGTACCCGAGCCCTTCAGGTCTTCGATGAAACAACCTCTGTGGTTCGCGTGATCACCCGCTGGATTGAGTTCTACCAGCACGAATCCTGCGGTAAGTGCACGCCCTGTCGTGAAGGAACCTACTGGCTTAAGCAGATCATGCTTCGCCTTGAGGCTGGAAAGGGCCAGGAAGGCGATATCGATCTGTTAGACGAGATCGCACACAACATTTTTGGCCGAAGCTTCTGCGCCCTGGGCGATGCGGCAGCAACCCCGATCATGTCGGGAATTAAGAAGTTCCGCGAAGAATTCGAGGCCGGGCTGACCACGCCCGCGCGCGAATTGTTCCCCTACGAGGCCTCGAGCAACTTTGCCAAGGGAGGAGTTCGATGAGCGAGAACCTAGTAAAGGTCACAATCGACGACGTCGAATTGGACGTTCCCGCAGGCACCCTGGTGATCCGCGCGGCCGAGAAGGCCGGAATCCGTATCCCGCGGTTCTGTGATCACCCGCTACTTGAGCCCGTCGCCGCATGCCGTCAGTGTCTTGTTGAGGTCGGAATGCCCGATCGTAACACCGGCGAGCTGCGTTTCATGCCCAAGCCTCAGCCTTCATGTGCTCAGACTGTCACCCCCGGCATGGTGGTCAAGACTCAGCACACCTCCGAGGTTGCCCGTCGCGCCCAGGAAGGGGTGATGGAATTCCTGCTGATCAACCACCCTCTGGATTGCCCAATCTGCGACAAGGGCGGCGAATGCCCCCTGCAGAACCAAGCAATGAGCGAAGGCCGCGAGAGCTCGCGCTTCATCGATGCAAAGCGCACGTATCGCAAGCCTTTGAAGCTCACCTCGCAGATTCTGCTGGACCGCGAGCGTTGCATCCTGTGCCAGCGCTGCGTGCGCTTCGGTAAGGAAATTGCGGGCGACCCCTTCCTTGATCTTCAGGGACGAGGCGGTGGCACCGCGCCGACCGAGCACCATCACTTCATGGGTGAGCAGGTTGGCTCCTTTGATACCGCGGTCTTGGATTACTTCAACCCGCAGGAAAAGGACAATGTCAAGGCGGGTATTTCGGGGCCTTACGGTCAAGAAGGCATTATCGGCTCCCTCAATGAAGGCGATCTTGCCCCCAATGATCGTGATGTTTCGGGTCGCGCATTCGCCTCGTACTTCTAGGGCAATATCATTCAGATCTGCCCGGTTGGCGCTCTGACCTCGAATGATTACCGCTTCCGCGCACGCCCCTTCGACTTGGTATCTACCGCTTCGGTAACCGAGCACGATGCTTCCGGTAGTGCGATCCGCGTGGATATTCGCCGCGGCGAAGTTCTGCGCCGTCTGGCTGGAAATGATCCCGAGGTCAACGAAGAGTGGATCACTGACAAGGATCGCTTCGCATTTAAGTGGTCGGGTGTCCAGCGCCTCAACACTCCTTTCGTTCGCGAAAACGGCCAGCTTGTTCCGACCTCGTGGTCGGATGCCTTGGACCGTGTCCACCGCGCGCTTGCCGGCCTTTCCGGTGACCAGGTTGGTTTCCTTCCAGGTGGCCGCCTGAGCTTCGAAGATGCTTGGGCATGGTCGAAGTTCGCGCGTTCGGTTGTTGGATCCGACTCCATCGATATGCGTTCTCGCAGTCATAGCGAAGAAGAGCGTTCATTCCTTGCCGCCCACGTGGCAGGTAGTGGATTGGGCGTCACCTACTCGCAGCTTGAGAGCGCCGGCCAGGTCCTCCTGGTTGGACTCGAGCCCGAGGATGAGTGTGGCGCGATCTTCCTGCGGATGCGCAAGGCTACCCGCAAGGGCAAGCTCCGCGTTGCTTCTTTGGCTCCCATGACTTCCCGAGGCCTCGCCAAGCTTTCTGGAGAGCTGCTCCGTTGCGCTCCCGGAACCGAGGTCGAGGTTGCCGCTGAGATCCGTGAGGGTGGTGAGTTCGCTGATCTCGCCTCGCGTCTTGACGGGGGGGTAATCCTGGTTGGCGAGCGCGCAAGCCGTACTCCGGGTCTGCTCAGTGAAGTTGTCCGACTGGCAGAGCGCACTCACTGTCGTATTCAGTGGGTCCCCCGCCGCGCCGGTGAGCGCGGTGGAGTGGAAGCCGGTCTTCTTCCCGGTCTTCTGCCTTTCGGCCGTGCGCTTGCCTCTCAAGAGGCTCGCGAGTCTTTGGCATGGGGAGAGATTCCCGCTCAGCGCGGTCTTGATGCCACGCAGATGCTGGAAGCTGCAGCTGATGGTCGCGTTAAGGCACTGGTTGTCGGCGGCGTTGACCTTCGTGACTTCGATGATCCGGCTGGCGCGCGAAAGGCGCTTGACCAGGTTGATTTCTTGGTGAGCCTTGAGGTTCGTCGCAGTGAGGTGACCGATCGTGCAGATGTGATCTTGCCGGTCGCACCTCCGCTGGAAAAGAACGGAACCTTCATCAACTGGGAAGGCCGCCTGCGTCCCTTCGGCCAAGCCATCGCCTCACGTTCACAGACCGATCGACTGGTCTTCGATGCGCTCGCCAGTGAGTTTGGCGTGGATCTTGGTCTGCACGACCTCGTGGGTCTGTACGACCAGGTGAATCCGCTCATGCAGTGGAACGGTCAGCGTGAAGAATTCGTTCCGGCGACGGCCTCGGAATTGGTTGAGGTCGGTCAAGGCGAGGCACTTCTTGCCACCCACAAGCCGATGCTCGACGCAGGTCGTCTGCAAGACGGCGCAACCATGCTGGCGGGAAGCGCACGCCGTCCAGTCGTCTTTGCCTCGCGCGCAACTGTTGCGGGCCTCGGCATTGACGAGGGCGAGGAACTCACGCTCAGTACCCAGCGCGGAAGCATTACGCTTCCCCTGCAATTTGCTGATCTTCCCGACGGGGTTGTCTGGGTGCCCGAGTGCTCCCAGGGATCTATCGTCCACGAATCATTGGGGAACTTCGGTTCTTCTGTCACCTTGAGCGCAAAGGGGGAGGTGGCCCGATGAACCTGATCCCCCTGGATGTTCCCACGTACACCGCTGCGGACTTTACGCAGGAAACCTGGTGGTTGACAGTCCTCAAGGCCGTTTTCATCATCGTTTTCCTGATTCTCAACGTTCTGCTTGCCCTGTGGGTTGAACGTCGAACGATCGGACGTATGCAGACCAGGCCCGGCCCGAATGTTGCCGGTCCCTTCGGCTTGTTCCAAGCAATCGCCGACGCCGTGAAGCTGCTCTTCAAGGAAGACATGTGGACGCGTAAGGCCGATAAGTTCATTTATCTGCTTGCGCCCTCGATCTCGGCATTTGCAGCGTTCTCGATCTTCGCCGTGATCCCCATGGGACCGAATGTTTCGATCTTCGGGCACTCCACACCGTTGCAGCTGGCGGATATGCCGGTCGCGGCCCTGTATGTTCTGGCAATTTCTTCGCTGGGACTGTACGGCATTGTGCTGGGTGGTTGGTCCGCGTCCTCGACGCTTCCGCTCTACGGCGCGGTTCGTTCCTCGGCACAGGTGATCTCCTACGAGCTTTCCATGGGAATGTCCCTGGTTGCGGTCTTCTTGATGGCCGGATCGATGTCGACCTCGCAGATCGTGGCCTCGCAGGCGCAGACCTGGTGGTTCCTGCCCCTGGCACCCGCCTTCGTGATCTACCTGATCTCCATGGTCGGTGAAGTCAACCGTCTTCCCTTCGACCTCCCCGAGGCCGAAGGTGAGCTGGTCGCCGGTCACATGACCGAGTACTCCTCGATGAAATTCGGTTGGTTCTACCTGTCTGAATACGTCAACATGTTCAACGTTTCAGCGGTAGCGACGACCATGTTCTTCGGCGGCTGGCACGCTCCCTGGCCCCTCTCGCACATTGAGTTCCTCAATGGCGGCTGGTTCGGAATCCTGTGGTTCTTCCTCAAGATGTGGTTCTTCATGCTTCTCATGATCTGGACACGAAGCACCCTGCTGCGTTTCCGTTACGACCAGTTCATGCAGCTGGGCTGGAAGCGACTGATCCCGATCTCGTTGGCCTGGCTGGTCATGGTTGCCATTATTCGGGCAATCACCCAGTGGGTGTCTTTGACCCTGCCGCAGCTGATCGGTGGCGTTGCTGGAATCTTCGTTATTGCATTGATCGTCATGTGGTTCGCCGATTCGCGCGATGCGCGAAAGGAAGCCCTTGCACAAGCTGAGAAGCAAGAACGCTTGGCGAACTTTGATCCCATGGCGGATGGCTTCCCGGTACCTCCGCTTCCGGGACAACAGCTACCGCCCTCGCCGCGCGCAAACCGCGTGGTCACTGCTGCCGCATTGGAGGAGACGAATGACTGATCAGAACGACAGCCAGAATCTGCGTTACGAGCAGGATCCGAAGGGGCCGATCGGTCAGTTCTTCGCTCCTTTCGCGGGCTATGGAGTGACCCTGTCCTCCTTCTTCCGCCCGACCGTGACCGAGCAGTACCCCTTCGAGGGACCCTTCGTCGAGCCTCGTTTCCATGGACGTCACCAGCTCAACCGCTACGCGGATGGCTTGGAAAAGTGCGTGGGTTGTGAACTTTGTGCGTGGGCGTGCCCCGCGGACGCCATCTACGTCGAGGCCGCATCGAACACTCCCGAGGAACAGTACAGCCCCGGTGAGCGCTACGGTCGCGTCTACCAGATCAACTACCTACGCTGCATTTTCTGCGGATTCTGCATCGAGGCCTGTCCGACTCGCGCCCTGACCATGGGTCACGATTTCGAGCTTGCCGAGTACCGCCGCATTGATGACATCTATGAGAAGGACCAGCTTCTGGTTCCGCTCTCAGAGGGAATGCTTCAGCCTCCTCACCCGCAGGTGGAAGGCTTGAGCGATGGTGACTACTACCGTGGCGCGGTACAGGGCCCCACACAAACTCAGATTGATTGGGTACGCGAGCATCGTCCAGATGATCCCTCCCTTGCAACTGCCCGTCCCGTCAATGAGGAGGCGCGTCAGGCATGACCTTAATGAATTGGCCTGAAATGGCATCAACGGGGGAGGCGATCCTCTTTGGCTGCGTGGCGGTCTTCATGGTCGCATGCGCCCTGGGCGTCCTCTTCTTCAAGAAGGCCGTTTACTGTGCGATCTGCATGGTTGGAGTCATGCTCGGCCTTGCGATCTTGTACCTCATGCACGGGGCAGCATTCTTGGGCACGGTCCAAGTTGTCGTCTACACCGGCGCAATCATGGTCCTCTTCCTCTTCGTCATCATGATGATCGGCTTGAGTGCCTCTGATAACTACGCGCGTCAATCGCGTGGACGCATCGTGACCTCGGTGCTGATGGCCCTTGGTCTGGGCGTGATCCTCATCGGCGCAATTGCTCGCTCGCGCACCGCGGGAAGCTCGGCCTCGCTCAGCGACGATCCCTACTCAAACGCACCGATCACCGACTTGGCGGCAACGCTGTTCTCGCGCTACTGGTTCTCAATGGAACTTGCGGGAATTATGTTGATTACCGCAGCAATCGGCGCGATGCTTCTCACCCACTCCGATCAGCTTGGTCCGGTCCTCACTCAGCGCACGACCGCAGAAGCGAAGATGCGCGCCTTCAAGGCCTCGGGGCGTCGAATTGGACAGCTCCCTGCCCCCGGCGTGTACGCCCACTCCAACGCGGTCGATGTTCCCGCACTTTCGGGTGAAACCCACGACCCTGTCGAAGCCTCGGTTCCCCGGGTTCTGCGTGTACGTGGCTTGGATCGCGTTGTTGGTCAGGTTGAGCCTGAGGTTGCACAGTCGCTGGCATTGGCCAAGGGCGGCTCCCTTGACCACACGATCTTTGATCCGGCTCACCCCAGCACTCGCGAGCGTTCTCAGGCATGGGGTATGCCGGGTGCCGCAGCTCCCACTGGTCTGAAGCAGCCGCAGGCTCCCCAGACCGCTGATGAAGGGAAGGAAGAAGAATGAGCCTTGCAGCCTACTTGGTGCTCTCGGGGATCCTCTTCGCAATCGGAGCAGCCATCGTTCTGGTCCGTCGCAGTGCGGTGATCTCCCTCATGGGAGTCGAGCTCATGCTCAACTCCGCCAACCTTGCCTTCGTGACCTTCGCACGAATCCACGGAAATGTTAGCGGCGAAATCATGGCCTTCTTCGTCATGGTCGTTGCTGCCGCGGAAGTTGTTGTCGGCCTGGCAATCGTCGTGTCCATCTTTAAGTCACGCGTCACTACAAACGTTGACGACCTCGATCTGCTGAAGAACTGAGGAGTAAGCCGGAATGACATTGACACTTTTCGCCGCCGCGGCACAGGTCGCAGCTCCTGGCCAGCCCACGGGAATCATTTCCTTGGCATGGCTGATGATTGCGATCCCCGCCGTTTCCAGTGCGCTTCTCCTTGTATGTGGACGCCGCTGTGATCGCTGGGGCCATCTCCTGGCAACTCTGGCATCGTGGGCATCCTTCGCTGTCGGACTTGGCGTCATTATCGCCATGCTCTCCGCAGCCCCCGATACACGCCGCTTTGAACTCCCACTTTTCTCGTGGATTCCCGCGGGCGAGTTCTCGGTGAACTTCGGCTTGATGATCGATCCTCTGTCGATGACCTTCGTCATGCTGGTCACCTTCGTCGGTTCGCTTATCCACGTCTACGCCATCGCCTACATGGCTCATGACGATGCGCGTCGCCGTTTCTTCGCCTACCTCAACCTCTTCATCGCCGCCATGCTCATCCTTGTGCTTGCAGACTCCTACGCGGGTCTCTTCGTCGGATGGGAAGGCGTGGGCTTGGCCTCGTACCTGCTCATCGGTTTCTGGAACTACGTTCCCGCCAATGCGGTTGCTGCGAAGAAGGCATTCGTGATGAACCGCGTCGGTGACATGGGCCTGCTCATTGCGATGATGGCGATGGTCGCTAACTTCTCGACCGTCAACATCGAGGAAGTGAACGCAGCGGCCGCCACGGTTTCTCCCGTTCAAGCAACCATCATTGGTTTCTTCCTGCTGGTGGGCGCTTGCGGTAAGTCGGCGCAGTTCCCCCTGCAGGCTTGGTTGGGTGACGCAATGGCCGGTCCGACCCCGGTGTCCGCGCTTATCCACGCGGCGACGATGGTCACCGCCGGTGTCTACTTGATTGTTCGTTCGGGTGCGATCTTCCAGGCATCGCCGATCGCGGCTACCGCGGTTGTCATCGTCGGTGCGATCACGCTGCTCTTTGGCGCGATTGTTGGTTGCGCCAAGGATGATATGAAGAAGGTTCTTGCAGCCTCGACCATGAGCCAGATCGGTTACATGATGCTGGGGGCAGGTCTTGGACCCATCGGTTGGGTCTTCGCGATTTTCCACCTCTTCACTCACGGTTTCTTCAAGGCGCTCATGTTCCTTGGTGCAGGTTCCGTCATGCACGGAATGAATGACCAGGTCAATATGCGTCGCTTTGGTGCCCTGCGCACCGCCATGAAGGTCACTTGGCTGACCTTCGCCTGCGGCTGGTTGGCAATCCTTGGTATTCCCCCCTTCTCGGGATTCTTCTCCAAGGACAAGATCATCGAAGCAGCATTCGGTGCGACCTCCTTCGCCGGTCACGAGGCCGTCTGGGCAGGTTGGGTCTTCGGTATCGTCACCATGGTTGGCGCTGGCATTACCGCCTTCTACATGTCGCGACTGTTCTTCATGACCTTCCACGGCACTGCTCGTTGGACCACCGAAGCCGAAGGCAATGGTGTCCACCCGCACGAGTCGGGTCCGCTGATGACTATCCCGATGGTGATCTTGGCGATCTGCGCCGCAGTGGTTGGTGGCCTCCTATCAATTGGTGATGTCTTCACGACCTGGCTTGAGCCTTCGCTCGGTGTTGCTGAGCACGCTCACCCGGTTGCTCCTGAGATTGCCATCCAGATTGTCACTTTGCTTCTGGTACTTGCCGGCGCGGGAATTGCCTGGGTCATGTACGGTCGCCGTGAGGTTCCCACCGCTATCCCGGCAGGCAATGCGCTCACGCGTGCTGCTCGCGTTGACCTGTACCAAGACACCGTTAATGAAGCGCTCTTCATGACCCCTGGTATCGCCCTGGTGAATACCGCCACCCTTGGTGATAACAAGGCAATCGACGGTGTTGTCCACTTGGTTGAAGCGGCATCCACCGGTACTGGCCGAGCGGTTGGATTCACCCAGTCCGGTCGCGTGCGTACCTACGCCTCTTACATTCTTGGCGGGGTCGTGTGTGCCCTTGCCGCTGTCCTGGCATTTTCGCTGTGAGGAAGTAAGGATCTATGCAGATGTCTCAAATGCTCAGCGCGCCACTACCGTGGCTGTCGATTCTTGTTGCACTTCCCGCACTGGGTGCTGTGCTTCTTCTGGCGATTCCATCCCTGCGACAAGCGGGGCGTGCCTTCGCGCTCATTCTTTCGTTGTGTGAGCTGGTCGTAGCCATCGTCGCTGCGCTTGCATTCGACTGGTCGCGTTCCTCCGCCTACCAGCTTTCCGAGGCCTATTCCTGGATTCCTCAGATTGGCCTGAGTTGGGCGCTGGCCGTGAATGCTCTTGGCTTGGTGATGATCCTTCTGGCCGTCGCCTTGGTTCCCCTGGTCGTTGTGGCCGGATGGAATGAGGACGAGGATCCGGCTCGTACGGGTGCTTACCTCGGTTGGGTTCTGTTCTTGGAATCCTTCATGGTATTGATCTTCGCCGCTTCCGATGTCCTGCTCTTCTACCTGGCATTCGAAGGAATGCTGGTTCCGCTCTTCGTGATGATCGGTCGTTACGGAGTTGGTGAAAAGAAGGCGCGTCAGCGTGCAGCAATGAAGTTCTTGCTCTTCTCGCTGGCTGGCGGTCTGGTCATGCTCGGTGGCTTGGTAGCTATTTGGGCCCTTGCTGCTCGCCGTGGCGACACGCTCTTCATGATCTACACTCTCTCATCCGGAACCGTTGGTCTTCCGGTTGGAATCCAGATCGGCCTGTTCTTGACCTTCTTCATTGCCTTTGCGATCAAGGCTCCGATGGTTCCCCTTCACACCTGGCTGCCTGACACCGCTGAAAATGCCCGTCCGGGCACTTCGGTGCTGCTTGTCGGCATCCTGGATAAGGTCGGTACATTCGGCATGATCACCCTGTGTCTGCGTCTGTTCCCGCTGGGAGCCGCAAGCCTGCAGTGGTGGATCTGCGGATTCGCTGTCCTGTCAATCCTCTGGGGCGGTTTGGCTGCCATTGGCCAAAACGACATTATGCGCCTGGTTTCCTACACCTCGGTTTCGCACTTTGGCTTCATGGTTCTGGGTATTTTCATCGGCTCGCAGATCGCGCTGACCGGTGCCATGGTCTACATGGTCGCCCACGGTGTCTCAATCGCCGCGATGTTCCTGCTGTCCGGCTGGCTGTCAAGGCGAGGCGGAACCCAAGACATGCGCCAATACGGCGGTATGCAGCGCGTGAGCCCCGTCTTGGCTGGCCTGTGGCTCTTCTCTGGCTTGGCCTCGGTTGCGCTTCCCGGCCTCTCGGGCTTCGTCCCCGAGTACTTGGTTCTGATGGGCACGTGGAAGGTTTCGACCCTTCTTGCACTCTTTGCAGTGCTGGGA
>CALIEP010000195.1 GCA_938022345.1 uncultured Actinomyces sp. | reverse complement strand
CGCACTTGCTGCAGCAACGTTGAGTGAATAAACACCGCCATCATCGGGATACGAACGACGTAATCGGTGCGTGACAGGGTGCTCTTCCTCAGACCATCGCCCTCCGTTCCCATCACCAAGGCAATGCGTGAATCTTTATCTGTCATCACGGGCATCGTTACGAACTCATCAAGGCTAACGGAATCATCACTGAGAGCCAGAGCTGCCAGCGAAAATCCTGCTGCGTGCAAGTCATCGTTTGCCGGCCAGTCGTCCAATCTGGTCCACGGGACCTGGAAGACTGTTCCCATTGAGACACGAACGGAGCGCCGGTAGAGAGGGTCTGCACATTCTGGAGTGACAAGAACCGCATCCGCACCGAGTGCGGCAGCGCTTCTAAAGGCGGCGCCCACATTCGTATGGTCGACCAGATTTTCAAGGATCAGAATACGCTTTGGTCCTTCTCCTAAAGAGGACAAAAGATCTGCCACCGAAGGTAGAACAGGGCGTTGCATGGAAGCGAGTGCGCCACGGTGAAGATGGAAGCCGGTGATGCTCTCCAGAATCGGTTCAGGAACAATGAAGACGGGTACTTCGCCGCCGTCTGTGGCTCCTAGGAAGCGCTCAAGGAGAGGTTCGAGGTCAGGAAGCCAACGCGGAGCCATGATGAGCGAGCGTGGGTGGTGTCCGGCCTCGAGAGCACGGATGATGACATTCGTTGACTCCGCCATGTATAGGCCACGTTCGACTTCCAGACTCTTACGAAGATGAACATCGGTCATTGAGGTGTAGTCGGCCAGGCGTTGATCCTCGTCGAGTGAGGCGGATGTCAGGTGAATGAGCATTCCTTTATTGTGCCACTCTCGCGTTGTGCGCTCAGTCCCACCAGAGCCACCAGCCGGGGCCTCTAGTCTCATCGAGACATGTGATGGGCTCGCATTCATCGGGGCGGCAGTAGCCGTCGAATCCCAGTTCTTCCTGGAGTCGTTCCCAGATTCCGTCTTCATAAATCAGCGCCCACGGGCTTTCGCGGTAGTTCAGCGCTGATGCGTCTTCAATGAAGAGTGAATCGATGCTCATTCGTTCGTCCCACCGCGGTGCAAGAACGAGGTAACCACCCAAAGAAACGCGCGGATTACGAAGCGCCGCCGTAAAAAAGAGGTCCAGCGGGGGTGCGTTATTCTGCCGATCCTGCAGGTTATCCGCAGGAAGAAGTGGACGGATCTTTTCGATTCGCGTGCTATCTAAACCAGAGAATCTGAAGAAATCAGAGGTGACCTGAGTATCCGTGAGCGGCCAGAGAATTTTAACTAGTCCGCATTTTTCAACCCATCCAGAATCTCCGTAGAGCGGAGGAATACTTTCAAGGGCCGAAGAGTGATGCGCCATGATTGTTCCTTTCATAAGTTTTTTGCATCACGAGTCTGCCTCTGCACTGAAGTCGTAGCGGGGCCCTTACGAAATCTGTGGAAAACGCCGAATAGATGGCTACTCTGTGGATAAAAAGAGGGGTGCAGGCGATAACCTGTACCCCTCCAAAATGAGATCGTGGGACTATCTCTTTGGGAACTGTCCGCGCTCGACCTGCGGACGAGGCGAACGCCATGGACGCAGCATGATTGCGCGCGAGAATGCGTAGAACCACATGCGGCGAGGCATGGGCTCGCGCGGGTAAACCTCGCGGACCTGACGCTTAATGCGCTGCCACACGATGCTGGTCTCGACGATCGCAATGAAGAACAGACCGTACATAATCAGCATGACAATGAAGAGCGCGCGCTGACCTGCAGCTGAGGTGGAGGCGAAGAAAGACACACCGAAGAAAACGACGAAGAACAGAATCATCACTGGGAAGACGAACTCTGAGAAGGACCAGCGAGCATCGAGCCAATCGCGAGTAAAGCGCTTGACCTTGCCCTTGTCGCGTAGCGGCATATAGCGCTCGTCTCCGGTGATCAGCGCTTCTTGCTGGAGGCGGTCTTGTTCAAGACGCATCGCGCGAGCGCGCTCACGTGCAGCTTTCTTGGCAGCCTTACGATCCGCAACGATCAAGGAATGATCATTGCGTGCTTGGGCTTGCTTACGCGAAGGCGTCGGACCGCTCTTCGAACGATCGTTCGCCGTCTGAGGCTGAGGAGTTTCTTCGGGTTCTGACTTCTTTGAGCTCAACACGTCTCTAAGGGTAATAGATCGATAGTGCGATCGGCACATTCTTGCCCGCTAAGAATGGATTCATGCAAGCAGATACCTGTAGAAGAGATACTCTTGCCTTATGAATATCGATGAACTTCGCGAGCGCCTTGACGCTCTCTTCCCGCAATTGGTTGATGAGCTGTCTCAGCTAGTGGCCATTCCTTCCGTCTCTTCGGATCCTTCTCACGCTGCGGATGTTGACCGTTCGGCTGAGCATATTCGTTCTCGCTTTGAAGCCCTTGGCCTGGACGCTCAGATTCACTCAGTGACGACTCCTGAAGGAGTTCAAGGCAAGCCGGCAATC
>CALIEP010000194.1 GCA_938022345.1 uncultured Actinomyces sp. | reverse complement strand
AAGTATGACCAGCTGGATTGATCCGGCTGATAACGGCGATTGACACCTGCACAAATCCGCGCAATACCGCTGAGATAACCACACAAAGCAACACGCAAAAATTACATCTACGTCATTCAGATGCATTAATCTGAGAATACGCAGCACGCCTTCGGGGAAATCCCCAAGAACGCAGCCGGTGATCAGCGATGTTCACCCGGCACCCATCCGCCACATAGAAGGGCATCTCCATGCACAGTGATCCCAACGCAGACCAGCTTGCATTTGAAGTTGATGGCGCCCCAACACCAAACGAGAGCTCTGCCCCTTCTACGTCTGCGGTCACAGAGCATTCCACTCCCCCATCTTCTTCAGCCAACGCACTGGATACGCTCCTGAACGAGTACCGTGCGCGCGCGACAAGCGAGCGCGAGAAGGGCACCCTCTTCGAGGAACTTACCCATCAGTTCCTGCTCCATGACGCGCGTTTTGCTCACCAATTCAAAGAGGTCTATCTGTGGGGCGAGTGTCCGGAGCGCCGCACCGGTGACACGGGCATCGACCTGGTCGCGATCCCCAACCAGCAAGACACGGGTCCTGTCGCGATTCAGTGCAAGTTCTACGCGCCGGGCCATAAGGTCAGCAAAGCAGATATCGACACCTTCCTTTCTGCTTCATGCAAGGAGCCTTTCGCCCGCCGCATCGTTGTCGACACTTCTAGCACCAACTGGGGCACGAACGCCCAAGATGCGATCGAGGGCCAGCAGATCCCGGTCTCGCGTATCACCTTGGCGGATCTGCGCGATTCAGACATTGACTGGCGCACGTATTCACTGGGCTCGATGCAGGCGCCCAAGACCCGCGAGCGCAAGGTCCCTCGAGATCACCAGGTACGCGCGCGCAGTGCTGTAATGGAGGGGTTCGCCGAGCATTACCGCGGAACTATGGTCATGGCCTGTGGCACCTGCAAGACCTTCACTGCGCTGACCATCGCTCGCGAGTTCATGGAGAAAGAGGGCGGTACTGCGCGAATTCTTTTCACGGTCCCCTCCCTCGCACTCCTCAAGCAGACGCT
Source organism: uncultured Actinomyces sp. (assembly GCA_938022345.1). Taxonomy (GTDB): domain Bacteria; phylum Actinomycetota; class Actinomycetes; order Actinomycetales; family Actinomycetaceae; genus Pauljensenia. The sequence goes on along the minus strand of CALIEP010000194.1, from coordinate 531 downwards.
GGATGATTGGGCTGCCGAGGCCGATGGTGCGTTTACCGCGTGGGCAGTGTGTTCGGATACGAAGGTTTCGTCAGCCGCTCGAAACGATACTGCTGCTGATTCCACGGTCGATCTTCCGATCCCAGCTACGACCGATGCGCAGCGCCTTGCTGATTCTCTGGCTGCAAACAACACGACTGAAGGTCTGCAGGTTGTTTTTGCAACCTATCAATCCATCGAGGTCATTCATGATGCACAAGAGATTGCTGGTGACAGCTGGCGTGACTTCGACCTGGTGATCTGCGACGAAGCCCACCGCACGACGGGCACAACGCTAACGGGTGAAGACGAAAGTGTCTTCACGAAGATCCACAGCAACGAGTTCATCCGCCGCTCAAAGACCCTTTACATGACGGCAACTCCGCGCATTTTCGCAGAGAATGCAAAGAATAAGGCATCAGAAAAGGACGCAATCCTGACTTCGATGGATGACCAAGACACCTACGGTCCGGTCTTCTTCCGATTGGGCTTCGGTCAAGCGGTGAAGGAAGG
>CALIEP010000193.1 GCA_938022345.1 uncultured Actinomyces sp. | reverse complement strand
GCGGATCGGCCAGATGAAGGCAGCCCTGCGTGCGATTCACCTGCCGCGTGTGTTCATTGATGCGCTCGTGGTTGCCTTCCGCGTCATCCCTACTGTGGGGGCCGAAGCAGTGGCCATCCGTGAGGCCATGGAGATGCGCGGAGTGGACCTGAGCATGCGCGGAGTGCTGCGTCACCCGCTGGTGATCGCTGAGCGTTTCCTCGTTCCCCTGCTTTCCTCGATCGCGCGCGTCGCCGATGACCTCGCGGCCTCCAGCGTTGTACGAGGCTTGGGTGGCTCGACGCGTCCGACCTCTCTGACGCTTCTACGCGCAACCGTTTGGGACGCGCTTGCCCTTGGGTGCGTGGCTGTTGTCATCGTGCTTGAGTTCTTCTGTTACTTGGGAGTCCTCCCATGATTGATGTTGAATCCCTGTCGTTCTCCTACGTCAGCGAGCTGACGGGAGATCGCGTCGATGCGCTGCGCGGGGTCAACCTGTCTGCCCATCCGGGCACCCTCACCCTCGTGTGTGGCTCCTCGGGCTGCGGAAAGTCAACGCTCATGCGGGCGCTGACCGGCCTCGTTCCGCAGATGACTCCGGGGCAGCTGGAAGGGGTCGTTCGGATAGGCGGGCGCGACCTCTCCGAAGTTCCCCTGACCGAGGTTGGTCATCTGTGTTCCTCCGTCTTTCAGAATCCACGCACCCAATTTTTCTGCGACACCGTTGCAGAGGAACTCGCATTCTGCGGTGAAAACTATGGCAGAGACCGTGCAGACTTGATCGAGAGCAGCGAGCGCGCCGCCACGCTCATGGGGATCTACAAGCTCATGGACCGCAAGCTTTCGACGCTGTCGGGTGGACAACTCCAGAAGGTAGCTCTTGCGTGTGCGCTGGCATCTGGCGCTCCGGTCCTCCTCGCCGATGAGCCGACATCAAACCTGGATCCCGCTGCCATCGCTGATGTACGCGGGGCTTTGGGCACCCTCAAAGAGCAGGGCATAACGATTGTCGTTGTCGAGCATCGCCTTCACTTCCTGAGGGGACTTGCCGATCAGGTTCTTCTCATGGAAGCTGGCGCGGTGACGAGGCGTTGGAGCGGCGAGGAGTTCTATTCCATGACGGATGAAGAGCGCTGTTCTCTCGGCTTGCGTACCCTCGTTGATCCGGGGCCGCCAGAAACTTGGGTGACCTCGCGAGGGCGCGGGGAAGGGTCCGCGCCTGACGAGGCTCCCCGTCTTTCGTGCCGCAACTTGAGCTTCTCCTACGGGGACACCCCAATCTTCAATGAATTTAATGCTGATTTTTACGCTGGAGAGATCAGTTGCATCGCCGGGGAGAATGGCGTCGGCAAGACGACTCTTGTCCGTATGCTGTGTGGATTGGCGGCCCCGAACTCTGGTGAGATTTCCTTGGATGGCGTGACAAGCTCGCGCAGTCAGAGGCGCGCGGCGTGCGCACTCGTCATGCAAGACACCGGGCGTCAACTCTTTTCCGACACACTCGCCGGCGAACTAACCATTGGCGCCTCGGATGCCGGCGGAGAAGCCGGAGAAAAACTCTTGGCCGACTTCGACCTCGCAAACCTAGGTGATCGCCACCCCCTGAGCCTCTCGGGAGGGCAGAAACAACGCCTCGTCATCGCTGCCGCACGCGCAGCGAGGCGCCCCATCGTCATCCTCGACGAGCCAACCTCGGGAGTCGATGCCAGACACCTTGATTCAATTACCGCCACCCTGCGACGCATTGCCGACGAAGGTGCCGCCGTCATCGTTGTCACCCACGACGGTGAGTTTGCCTCGGCGTGCGCAGATCGGCTCATCACACTCAGGCCGTTAGATGAAACCTGTGCCTGCGAAGGAGACCACTAATGACTGTCACTGATCAGGAGAGGAAAGCCCGAATGGGAGAGCGCGGTTCATCCACTAGCGATGTGCAAATCGACGACCCGCGCGCTGCACATAAGGCTGGGCAAAAGGCGTTTAAGGAACTTACCGCACCGATCCGTGGATCCATGGCTCTCGCCCAGCTACTTGGCGTCCTCTACGGTGCGCTTGCAGTCGCTCCTTATGTCATTCTCGTCCAGCTAGGTGAGGTGCTTCTTGCTGCGGCGCGTTCGGGGGTCTCACCTGAGCGCGGTGAGGTTATCAATCTGCTCATGTGGCTCATTGGCGCATTTGGCATGCGCTATGGGATCTATTTTGTCGCCTTGAGCGTCACTCATTTCGCGGACGTGCGTTTCGGTCATCTTGTCCGCATGCGCATGGTGAAAGTTCTCGCTTCAGCGCCCCTCGCGTGGTTCACCTCGACGAACTCGGGGGCTGTACGCAAGGCGATCCAGGACGACACCCACGATGTTCATACGGTCATCGCCCATGCGCCAGTTGAATCTGCTGCTGCGGTGAGCGCGCCCCTCTCCTTGTTGATCTACTCGTTTATCATCGACTGGCGCCTAGGCCTGCTCTAAATCGCCACCTTGCCGATCTACGCCCTCATTAATGCTTGGATGATGCGGGACATGGGCGAGAAAACTGCCGAGATGGACCGGTACCTCACGCGTGTCTCGGCAACCATGGTTGAGTTTGTTTCCGGTATTAGCGTCGTAAAAGCATTTGGTACTGTCGGGCGCGCACATGAACGCTTCAGTCGCGCGGCTGAAGATTTTGCGCGCTTCTACGTTGCGTGGTGTGGACCATTGCTCAAAGGGTCCGCGCTGGGGCAGGCTGCTGTTTCGCCCTCGATGATTCTATTGATATCGACAGCGGGAGGCTCGGCGCTGGCAGCTACTGGGATCGTGAGTCCCGTTCAAGTCATTACCTGTGCGTTGATCGCCCTTGTCATTCCGGCCGCAATCGAGGTGTTGGGTTCGACGGTTTGGTCCTATCAGATCGCCGGAGCTGCCGCACTGCGCATTGTTGACCTTCTTTCCGTTGCCCCTCTATCGGCGGATGGAAGTGAAGAACCGGTGGGCGCAGATGTCGAGGTTGACAAAGTGTCCTTCTATTATGGGTCTACACGTGCCCTAGACGAGGTCAGTCTGACAGTTCCAGAAGGAACAGTGACCGCGCTCATCGGCCCATCCGGTT
>CALIEP010000192.1 GCA_938022345.1 uncultured Actinomyces sp. | reverse complement strand
GGTCAATACGGACCCCAGCCAGTACCCGGATGAGAACCCCCTGATGACTAAACGCACGGATGTAGAACCCACGCCCGAGGAGGTCCAGCAGTACGTGGACGGAGTCGTCAACCCCCTTGAGATCGCCTACGACAACTCCTACACGTACCGCGGCTTCGACGAGAGCGTGGCCGGCGACTGGCTTAATCACTACCCCACCCACCTGGGGACCAGCCCGCGCTACCACCGCAAGTAATCCGATAGGGTTGTTGGGCGTGGGCGCACACATCAATCGGATCGGACTGCCCACGCTCCCAACAAGCAAGGTTCCGAGCCCTTCAGCTCCACCTCCCGCCACACTTATCCCTACAGAACCAACGATTCATTCACCAAAGCACTCGGAGTTGGCTAAGACCGGTTTCGGATCAGAAGTACTCATTGCAGCGACCTTAGTCGCAACCGCTGGCGCAGCCACTTTCACAGCACGAAAGCAGCGCGGTTCAAAGAGTAGGTAGGCTACACACATGGCGGCAGATACGACAACACAGTTCGTACTCGACGCAATCGAGGCGCTTGACGCGGTTGGCGCACAAGAAGCGGTCGTGTTTTTACGTATGATGCTCGATTGTGACGGCCCCGATGTCGACGGAGTCGTGACGTCACTCATCGATTACGACATCGTCTCCCCAGAGTGGGTAGAGCGACTGCAAGAAGTCAACCACAACGCATCGGGACTTTACGACGAAGAACTCGCTGAGCTTCGCGAAGGCCTCGCGCTCAAGAAAAAACCGGTAGCGTAGCCCCGCGTCCACCACGTTGCGAACCTGCAGAGTGCGTTCTCATGCAGCCACACTAGCTGAAGCCGTTGGATTTTTGTTGTCCTTAATGACACGAATTGCGGAAAATAGAAACGAGAAGACGAGCACGCTTCCTCGCCATGAACCGTGACTTTTCCTCACTCTCACAATTTTTTGGGGCCCTAATGGGGCCTATCTTTATGCCCCCGGCAGTTCGTTTCCTGAGAGCCCGTTGCCTGCGTGGATTCAGTAGCGTCGGCGGCTGCCTGCGCAGATCCCTCAGCCTTTTAATCTGCAGGCCCCTGAGCGGTGGTGGTGGTTACGGTGGTCATTAGTGATTTCCTTCCACGCGAATGGGTATAAGAAAACCCGCTCCTTTGCAGGTGGCACGAGAAAACCCCACTCGCAAGTCGCGGTGGGGTTTAGGGTTGGTTCAGTTAGCTATGCAGTAGTAGCGGCATTTTGCGCTGCGAAGCCCGCGCGGAGTTCTTCGAGTTCAAAATCAAAAGCTCCGGCATACTCGTCATTAAAAGCAGCGAGCCGGTCAATCCAATCTTGGTTAACTTGCTTGTGCTCGATAAGCGCAGCGACTGCGCCCTCTACGTCCGGGCCGTCGTATTCGAGCATTTCTAAGAAGACAGGAATATACTCGCGGTCGTCTAACGCTTCCAAAAGCGCGACCACATCAAGGACAAACTTTGTTGGAGTGTCACGCGATTCCATAGACGAAGTATGCCCTATCTAGTCGCTCTGATGGGATAGATACTCTTAATTTTGCCACGCTTTACTTCGTCGTAGGAGTAGATAACTGCAATCTTGATTCCGTCACGGAGAGTCGCAGGCTTTCGCTGCCCAGACTCCACCTGCCTCTCAAAATCGGCGAGCCAGTCCTCCGCGACCTCATCGACCGTCGTCTGCGCGCGAGCTTGCTCTTCGGCCTCGCGCTTCGCTTCCGCACGCCTCGCCGAAGGAGGTACGAAGATCCCCCTCGCGACGTCGGCACGCGCGATCGAGCGAGCAGCCTTCGCATCCATCAAAGTATCGAAGCGACCGCGACGATATCTCTTCCCCGAGGCATAGGTGCTCGCTATATATTTTTCACGCACTGTGTCCCTCTCGATCCCGGGAGGGAATTTCTGCAAGATAACCGAACCTCAAATTGATGGGGGCTTATTGGGGGCCACTTTTACCGGCCCCAGTGGTACCTATCGGTATATATCGGTTTTAATGCCATCAGCCAAAAACGTTGGAAACAAAAGGAAAACCCCAGGATCTCAAGAGATCCCGGGGACACGTTGCGGAGGATGGGGGATTCGAACCCCCGAGGGCTTG
>CALIEP010000191.1 GCA_938022345.1 uncultured Actinomyces sp. | reverse complement strand
GATGTCTGAGATCCGCGACTCGGTCGATGCCCGTCGGGCAATTAACTTGGCTTGGATGCCCACGCAGGCGCCTGCATTCCTTCGTAAGCTCTGGTCGCGCCCTGATCTCTTGGCCCAAGCGAACCGTAGGCAGGCACTCCCCTGTCGGTCGAAGACCTCAACCTCTTGTACCGCGCTCAAGAGGAGCCACTGACCATCTCAGATATTCCACTGATTGACGAACTCGAGGAGCTCTTGGGGACGCTCGATCTCGCCTCAGCCCAGAAGCGCCGAGTCGAAGAACAGCGAGAAAAAGAGGAACGGGAGCGTGCGAACGAAGCATTGAAGGCAACGGGCCTAGGCGGCGGAATTGTCACCGCAGATATGCTGATGCGCCAGACTCAGGAGGCGCCCTCGCTCCGCCCGCTTGCTGAACGCGCGCAAGCAGACCGTTCCTGGACCTATGGGCATATTGTCATTGACGAGGCCCAAGACCTTTCACCTATGGCATGGCGTTGCCTTTTGCGACGCTGCCCAAGTCGCTCAATGACGGTTGTTGGCGATCTCGACCAAAAACGAGGCCACCGGCGTCCACATTCATGGAAACAAGCTCTTGGTCCAGCTGCTCGCGCGTTCAGCGAAGAGTTTGTTCTTTCAATTTCCTACAGGACTCCTCGGGCGTTAACCCGAATCGCGCAGGCCGTTTTGGCACAGCACGGCACTCCCGTTCTCTACCCCATGGAAGCGGTCCGCGACGTCCCCGACTGCTACCAGGTTTCATATACGCACAATGACTCGCTCAGGGAGCGCGTCTCTCAAGTCGTCTCCACAATGGAGGAACGCCTTGACCGCGAAGAGGGCGAAGGAAAGGGACGTATTTGCGTTATCGTTCCTGATACTCAGGCGCAGCTGTGGCATGCGGATGAATCGGGGGCAAGCGCTTTGGACCAGCGAGTGAGTTATCTGACTGCAGCTGGATCTAAGGGTTTGGAATTCGATTCCGTCGTTGTTGTCGAACCAGGTGAGATTCTTGAGCAAGGAAGTGGCGACCTTTTCGTTGCTCTCACCCGCGCAACTCACGATCTGCATGCCGTTACGACTACGCAGCTGCCACGCGGCATGGAAGAGTGGGACGCCTAAAGGCAAGGTCAAGCTCTTCGAGCCGTTTCTGCGAGGATCTTCTTGGAAAAGGCAAACGCGCTATTCGCTCAGCTGCAGCCCTGACCTATTTGTTTTTCGCAGTCTTTGTCAGCTTTTTAGCCTGAGAACGTTCACGCAGCGAATCGATCGCATCTGCGAAGTCGTCGAGCGAATTAAAGGCGTGATAGACGGAGGCAAAACGTAGGTATGCGATCTCATCAAGATCCTGAAGGAAGGGCAGAATCGCTTTCCCAACCTCATCGCTGGATACAGAAGAGACGCCGGAGGTACGAAGATGCTCTTCAACCTGTTGAGCTAAAAGTGCCAGCTCATCATCGGAAACAGGACGCCCTTGGCACGCTTTCCTTACCCCAGCAACAACCTTATTTCGCGAGAAGGGCTCAATGACACCAGAGCGCTTAACAACCTGGAAAGAAGACGTTTCCAATGTTGTGAAGCGTTTCTTACATGAGGTGCATTCCCTACGCCGGCGAATCGAGGCGCCATCATCCGCAATACGTGTATCAACCACACGCGAATCAGGGTTATGACAGAAAGGGCAGTGCACCCTCTAAAACTACGGTTGATCGATCAGATTCGCAACTAAGACACCACGGCGACAGGGAGAATAAACCGCAGGTCAACGAGTCGGGACACGCACTTCCTGACCAACTTGCAATGCACCCTGAACATCATTGAGCTCTTCGATGTCGTTGACAACATCTTTCAGTGGACGAGTGGTCGAGACTCCCTGAGCCAAACTCCACACGCTATCCCCGCTTGCCACAGAAACCACACGGGTCGGACCGTCGTAAGGCTGAGTTTGCAAGGCAAGACCCGCACCAACTGCAATTCCCGTAGCGGCAATAAAGGCTACAGCACCGCTGACCAAGCGCCGAAGTCCCAGAGACGAACGCGTAGCGAGCACCGGGCGACGACGCATCGAAGGATCATCATTGCGGAGGAGCTCACGGCGACGTCGAGCCGATGGGGCCTGCCGAATGTCATAAACAGGGGCCAGGGATTCCTCGGAGACGAGTTGTAGGTGCGGGCGACGGGCCCCCTCTTGAGACGCTGCAACAGTCATTGTGCTCACGATGCTCCCCTTTCGGTCGTACAGATGTTCGTCGAACACTTGTACGATAGCAATTCTTTCGGGAGATGTCGAGCCACTTTCGAACATATGTTTGATTTACTCATTTTCTCCCGTATTCTTAACACTGTGAGTGGACCATTGAGCACGCTCATTTCCGTCCAGTTTTTAGTTCCGAAGGGATAATCGTGAGCAGCGACACAGAATTGACAGGTCGACAAATCGAAATTCTGCGCCTGATCAACACCGAGGTGCGTCGGCGTGGCTTCCCTCCTTCGGTACGCGAAATCGCACAAATCGTCGGTCTTTCTTCACCTTCGACGGTGAAGCACCATCTCGACACGCTCGAACGCCTTGGCTACCTTCAGAAGGTTCCCGGGCTTCCCCGAGCACTCGAAGTATCTGAATCTGGAAGAACTCTTCTCGGAGAAAAGGACACAAAAGCTTCGTCAGCCCAAGAGATCGTGACGGTCGAAATTCCAACCGGCCATGTAGATGAGGATGCCTCAGCAATTCCCTTGGTCGGACGAATCGCTGCTGGCGCACCGATCACCGCCGAACAGGCAATCGAAGATATCTTCCAATTACCGACACGATTGACCGGTCATGGTGAGCTCTTCATGCTTGAAGTCCACGGTGACTCCATGGTGGACGCGGGCATCCTCGACGGCGATTTTGTTGTCATCCGCAGTCAATCCACTGCGATCAACGGCGAATTTGTTGCTGCAATGATTGACGGAGAGGCAACGGTCAAAGAATTTTCCAGAACTTCTGACCACATCTGGCTCCTCCCCCACAATCAGGACTATGCGCCGATCCCCGGTGATAACGCCACAATCATGGGCAGGGTCGTCACTGTCATTCGTTCGCTGTAGTAAACGGCAGTTCCTCAGATTTAATGGGTGTTGCCCCGACGCGTTGCGTCGGGGCCACACCCATTAAATCAATCCCTCAAATTAGAAACCCAAATCTCGGGCGACTTGACGAAGGCGAGTTGCCGATTCGGTCAATCCATCGCGCTCGGCAAGAGTGAGCGGCGGGTTCAGCACGCGGCCCGCGCCATCGCGGCCAACCAAGGTCGGTGCCGCCATGCAAACATCCGAGATGCCTTCCCAGTCTTCAAGAAGCGTCGAGACAGTCAGCACACGCTGCTCATCACGCAGGACCGCACGTGCGATATTCGATCCAGCCAAGCCGATTGCGTAGTTTGTTGCCCCCTTGCCTTCAATGATCTTGTAGGCAGAGTTCACGACGTCCTTTGCAATCTGTTCACGAAGTTCAGTATCAAAGAGTCGGCCTGAAAGCGTCGGTCCCCAGTGGCGCAGAGGAACATTACCAATTTCGGCAGAAGACCACAGGGCAACTTCAGAATCTCCGTGCTCGCCGGCGACATATGCGTGAATGTTCTGAGTGGCAACACCTGTTTCGCGAGAAACCAGGTAACGCAAACGCGAAGTGTCCAAAACCGTACCCGAACCGAAGACCTGATTACGCGGAAGACCCGTGATCTTCAGCGCCGCATAGGTCACGACATCAACAGGATTCGTGATGAACATGAAGCGAGCCTCGGGGGCAACATTCAACAGATTAGGGAGGATCTTACGCATGAGGTCAACGGTGGAACCAGCAAGTTCCAGTCGGGACTGACCGGGCTTTTGCTTAGCACCGGCAGTGACGATGACCAGGTCTGCTCCACGGACAATCTCAACATCATCCGAGCCCTCAATGGAGCCAGAAGGAGTGAACTGAATGCCATGCGCCATATCCAAGGCCTCGGCTTCCACCTTCGGCTTGTTGATATCATGCAAGACGATGTCACGCGCATCTCCGCGCATCAAGCAGGCGTAGGCAACGGCAGTACCAACAGCTCCTGCGCCAATAATCGCAATCTTTGAAGGACGGCCAGAAGAGCTGGGATACAGGCTTTGTGAATGGGTGGGCATGAGCAACCTCCTAAACAAGTGAACAGCTCTATTCTCTCAGATCACCCTTCATCGTGATAGGCCAAAATCCCCTTATTGAACGAAGTGTGCTGCTTTAGTCTTCATGCAGCTCAGCATTGAGTCTTTCCAAAGCACCCGTCACAACATCAAGGTCGCAGGTACGCCAAAACTCAGGCATCGACTGGATAATAAAACGCCCGTAGCTGCGGGACTGAAGACGCGAATCAAGAACGGCAACAACGCCTCGGTCATTATGGGATCGCAGAAGACGTCCCGCTCCCTGGGCCATCATGAGCGCTGCCCTAGTTACGCTCACTTGGAAAAAGCCCTTGCCTCCCTGCCGATCAGCATCCTCGGTCAAGGCCTTGACTATCGGATTTTTTGGATGAGGGAACGGAATTTTATCGATGACGACCAAGCGACATGAGTCCCCGACGACATCGACGCCCTGCCACAGCGACATCGTCCCAACCAAAACGGAATCGCGATTAGACCGGAAGCTCTTGATCAACGCTGGTAGAGAGTCCTCACCCTGGAGCAACACATCTGAGACGCCCTCGGCACGAAGCTTTTGCGCGCCCTGTCGCGCCGCCGCCCACGAGGCATAAAGAACAAGAGCTCCACCGCCACTGGCCTTGACCAAAGAGACCATCTGCTCCATCGCCGCTGGACTAGGTTGCCCATTACTCGGTGCTGGAAGTCCTGCGGCGATGTACAAGATCCCCTGGCGAGAGGCGTCAAATGGCGATCCGACATCCACTCCCCTCCAGGGCAGTGGAGCCAAATTCAACCCCGTGCTATACGCAAGCGAGTCAAAACTCCCACCCAGACTCAATGTTGCAGAAGTCAGAATTGCCGGCCGCTGACCAAAGGCGTTATCAGCCAAAGAAGGCGCAACTTGCAAGGGCGCGATCATCAAGGATGAAAAGCCTCGGTCTTCATCGCGCTCAACCCAGGTCACGCTCTTCTCAGCGTCACGCCCCCACGCTTGCAACACCTCATCAAGTTCATCACTGAAGGCTCGCACCAGAACTTTCGTCGCGGCCTCAAGTTGAAGAGTGGAAATCTGCGTATCAAGGTCACGTTTAGCCGTGTCCAAGGCGGACATGATTGGTTTGAGGCTTGTCCGGTCAGTCATTAATCCGACGTGGAAGCTTTGAAGGACACCATCAAGCTGCGCGGCAACATGATCAAGCGCATCAGTGTCCACAGAGGCAAGACTTCGAAGCCTGCGTGAAATCCACGTCATAGACTTCAAGGACACTGCAACCGATGCCTGTTCACGCACTCGTTCAGCAAGCTCATGAGCCTCGTCAACCGCGAGCGCGCCAATCTGCCCGAACAGATCGCCATCACTTAAAGCACTGATCCCCAACAACGAATGGTTGGTGACGACAACGTCTGCTTCTTGTGCGGTTTCACGGGCCGCCTGGGGAAAACAGCCATCAAACATCGGACACTGCTTGCCCAGGCATTCCAGACGTGACACTGAAACTTGCGACCATGCTCGATCGCTTACTCCGGGATCGAGTTCATCTCGATCCCCCGTTTCCGTTTGCGAGGCCCAGCGACGTAAACGCACGATCTCTGCGCCTAACTCGCTGGCCGGCGCGGCCTCGTCATCGTCATCGCGCTGGCTTGGGACATCAAAGAGCGTTCCTTCCAAGGGATATCAGCCGCCAAGTCGGAAGGTGCACAGATAGTTATTCACCCTTTGAGGAGCGCGACCCGAGGCCTGCGTCCGTGAACGTCTTCGATTGCTTGGGCTGCAACCGGGGCATCTTTCGTGAGGATTTGGTGTTGGAGGTTCAGCGTCGCGGTAGAGACAAGCACTCTTTCATCTCTACTCACCGCAAAATCCATCAGAGGAATCAAGTACCCAAGAGATTTACCCGTACCGGTTCCTGCCTGAACGAGAAGGTGCTCAGGGGCTTCAAGGGAACTGCAGATTTCGTCGAGCATCGCCTCTTGTCCGCTGCGCACTTGGCCACCCATTTCACGGACAGCCGCGCTCAGCGCTTGCTTCGCCGTTGTGAGGCTCATTCGAAGCCCTCGGAAGGGGCCGCGTCAGGATTGGCGACGCCTTCAAAACCTGTGCCCGGAGCATCTGCGCGGACTGGAAGAGCAACTGCTCGCAGGGCCGCAGCTAATGCACCGTCGACACGAGCCCGAATGTGCTCTCCTTCGCCAAGGTACTCCTCCAGAAGGACTTCTCCTTCTTCATGGATACGATGAAGGAGCGCTCCGTAAATATAGGGAACGATGCAGTCAACGACCTCGCGTGGACGAGGAAGCATCGATGCAATGACAGTTTGGAGTTCAGAAATCCCCTCGCCAGTGACGGCACTGACGAGCACCGCACGTTCACTCAGAGAACGGACAAACGCGCGTTGTTCATCACTGGCAAGATCGGCCTTATTGAAGACGATGAGCTCGGGAATATCTCGCGCTCCCTCAATCGTGTCCAGAACCGAATGAACAGCCTGGATCTGGCCAATCGGATCGGGGTGCGCAGCATCGACAACGTGAAGGATCACATCGGCCTCGCCGACTTCTTCCAAGGTCGAACGGAAGGCTTCAACAAGCTGAGTAGGCAGGCGCGACACAAAGCCAACGGTGTCTGAAAGCGTGTAGGCACGCCCATCCTCAGTTTGCGTACGACGAACCGTTGGGTCAAGGGTTGCAAAGAGAGCATCTTCAACCAAGACATCCGTACCCGTCAGCGCATTGAGAAGCGTGGATTTTCCAGCATTCGTGTACCCCGCGATGGCAACAGAAGGAATAGTTGAACGCGAGCGATTCGCGCGCTGCGCTTGGCGTGCTGGCTCCATTCGGCGAATCTTCTCACGCAGTTTTGCCATACGGTTTCGAATGCGGCGACGGTCGAGCTCAATCTTCGTTTCACCTGGACCTCGCGAACCAATACCTTCACCCGAGGCAACGCGGCCACCAGCCTGACGCGACATCGAATCACCCCACCCGCGAAGACGCGGAAGGAGGTATTCCAACTGCGCCAATTCGACTTGAGCTTTACCTTCTCGCGATTTGGCGTGTTGGGCGAAGATGTCCAAAATCAACGCGGTTCGGTCAACAACCTTGATCTTGACAACGTCTTCCAATCCGCGCCTTTGAGAAGGGGCAAGATCACCATCAACAATGATTGTGTCTGCACCATCAGCAGCAACAAGCTAAGCCAGTTAATGAGCTTTACCAGAGCCAAAATAGGTTGCGGGATCCGGATGCGAACGTTTTTGAATAACGCCGTCGAGGACTTGCGAACCAGCTGTTTGAGCAAGCGCTGCCAGCTCACGCAAAGAGTTCTCTGCTTCTTCTTCAGTTCCCGTAGTACGCAGCCCTACAAGCACGACCTTTTCAAGACGGACCTGCCGGTACTCGACTTCAGAAATTTCTTCAAGGTCGTTCGAGAGCCCTTGGATACGACGGGTCCCCGCACGTGCCTCTCGTTCAAGTTCACCCGCCTGCGCGTGATGATCTTGTCCTTGAGTTGATTCCAGGGCGGTTCCTGTGCGCGCAAGGATACGCGCGACAACACTTTTTGCCCGCTCAGTGGAATCTTCGGTCATTCAGTATCTCCAAGATGGTGAGAGTTCGGGTGGGATCCGCTTTTTATTTTCCCATGTTTCGACTTTCTGCGGGCGCACCTGTGGAGAAAAAAGAAGAGAGTTTCTAGCCGGGCGTAGCACTTCTAAAGTACCCTTGAAGCGTGGATGAACAGTACTTCACCGATTCTGAGCCCGCCTCAGCTGATGAGCTTCACCTGATTCGCGATCGAGTTCGCGGTTTAGATCTGGAAATGTGGGTGAGCGACCGAGTCTTTTCTGGTTCGCGTATTGATTTGGGGACCCGCCAGCTTCTTGCCGAGGCCCCTGCCCTCCCCGAGCGCGGTAACTTCCTTGATGTGGGCTGCGGCTGGGGTCCTTTAGCTGTCGTTATGGGCTTGGAGTCCCCCGAGGCAAGCGTTTGGGCGGTCGACGTCAATTCGCGCGCGCTTGACCTGACCGCGCGCAATGCTTCCCTGAACTAGGCCGAGAATGTCCATACCCTGCATGCCGAAGAGGCTCCTGAGAAGCTTCGCGCTCAAGGAATCACCTTTGACGTGATCTGGTCTAATCCTCCTATCCGCATTGGAAAGAATGCTCTTCACGAGCTGCTAATGACCTGGCTTTCCATGCTGAGTACAAACGGTGTTGCCTACCTGGTTGTTCAGAAGAATCTTGGCGCTGACTCTTTAACACAGTGGCTGTGCCAGCAAGGTTTTCCTGCAGAAAAGATCGCATCCAAAAAGGGCTATCGGATTATTGAGGTCCGTGCACATTCCTGAATCTACATCCCGGTAGATACGGGATTGTTTTTGGCATGAATGAGTGGTGGGAGGAAACCCGGGGTTTCCTCCCACCACTCATTTTCAGATCAGAGTTCGGCTACTTCTTTTTCTTGTGGAGGCGCGGGCTTGTGCCCAGGTGAATAGGAAGCGCGCTCACAGAGCCGTCAGGCATAGCATACAAATCATCAAGCCAACGGTAGGTGTAGTTCGGTTCTTCATCTCTCATATACAAAGGGCTCGCGAGACCGTCGCCATAGTCTGCGACTTCTTGAGGAAGAGGGACTGAGCCACCTTGACCAGAGCCAAATCCGGTAGACCCTTCAGTGTCCTTCCCTAATTTCGTCTTATCTGGAAGTGGATTCTCATCTGGGAATTGAGAGGGATCGGTGCTGAGCATTGCCTCAAGATTCGTTGGCCCGAATCCTGTTCGTTCGTTCCAAGAGTTCCCAGAATTTGCGCCAGTTCGGACCAGAAGCTGAAGAAGCTGATTTCCGGTAGCCTGCGGCCATTTCTCACGCGCCAAAGCAAGAAAACCCGTAGTAATTGCTGAAGCACAGCTCGAGCAGTCCATTTTTTCGACATTCTTGTCTGGATATACCCGCACATTCACATTTGCACCAAGAGATGCCGTAACCACCTGTCCCCAAGACGAACGCGCCGTAAGCTGTCCATCGGGTGCAATGGCCGAAACACCAACGACACCGGACAACGCTGAATATGAATAATCTGTTGCATCCTGTGGTTCATCACCAACGCTCGCAACGATTGGAACGCCACTTGCCATCGCGTGAGCGACAGCCCATTTATAAACTTGTTGACGCTTTCTGAACATGATTCGTTTCATTTCGAGGTCGTAGATTGACAAGTCCTCCGCCTCTGCTTCCTCGTCAACATAAGGCACAGAGATCACAATCAACTGCGCGCCATCATCAATTGCCTGGTGAATGAGATTCTCGAGCGGAAACTTCGGATTTCCTTCGTCATCTACACACTCACCCGAAGTTTCATAATGAGGTCCTGCAAGACCGTAGGTCATCAGAGTTGCCCCAGGGGCAACGCCGTATGACTGCGATACCAAGACCGATGCCATGGCGGTTGGACGTGTCAGTGTTTGAGCAACAGGATCAAATTTGCACGGACTTTGATCAATAATTGATGCCCCGGCAAGTTCAGGAGCAGAGGTATCGACCAAGCCACCAATAAGTGCGATCTTGACTCCCTTACCGGTGATGCCTTTCGCTTTCACTTGGTCTAGGTGATAGTAAGAAACATAATCTTGTCCGGTGATGGCATCGTCTGCCAAAGCATTGCGCAGCGGAACAAACGCACCGGCGACGACCAAAGCACATGCACTTCCTCCACCGATAAGTGCCCGCACTATCTTGCGATGTGAAAAAAGCATTATTTTCATTTCGATTCTCCCCCTGACCTTTCACTTCGCAGCCTGGAAACGACGAACCAGGGGCGCTCCATCCACCTGCGCTTCGTCATCAATTGTCAGAGTCCAGACGTATTCTGCCCCGCCGTAGCCTTTTTCAACCTCGACGGTCCACTCTGAGTAGTATTCGCAGCCCTGATCCACGCAGAGTTCGTAGCCGTCTTCGCCCAGGCGCCAATAGTCCGCGGCTGACATGTACAGGTAGGCTTCATCCTTTTTACCGGCTTCGACCGTACCGTCGGTTTTAAGCTCGTAGGTGTGCTTATCGGTGATCGCCGGTTCTTTCATCAGAAGTTTGGTTCCGACCATCTTGTTTAAGCTCACTGCCTGTTGTCCGATTTCCGCGCGTTCAGAGGCAGAAGATGCCGCTTCCATCCTGGAAATCAAGGTATTCTTCTGCCCTTCGGGAATATTCTTCATCGCGCGAATATCATCACTGCTCACTTTTGATGATCCCAATAAGGAACATCCGGCAAGGCTTCCCCCAAGAAAAAGGACACACAGCGCCGCAACCACACGGCACCCTTTGTTCACAGACATCTCGACTCTCTTCCTTCTTGAACAGAAAACAGAATACTGGGGTCTAAGGAGCAATCTCAAATGCCTCTATCGGAATGCGGATAATACAACCTCACGGGCAATCTGTAGCACGGCCTCGGCACTGGTTCTGGCGCCCTCGCCGCTACGATCAATCCACACGATTCTTGGATCGCAGCGCAACCACTTGAGCTGTCTGCGAGCCAACTGGCGCGTTGCCAAGGCAACAGAATCAATGGCCTCGGGGATGCTCATCTCACCGTCAATAACAGCAAGGGCCTGCGCATAACCGGTCGCTTTGGCGGCAGTCTTTGTATGCCGAAGCCCCAATCGGTCAAGTTCCCGCGTTTCTTCAATAAGCCCCTGGTCAAACATCAAGCGAGTCCGCTGCGCAATGCGCTCGTCGAGCTCATCCATGGGCCAACGAAGCGCAAGCATGACAGCTG